>DATFNI010000313.1:0-3524 GCA_035266485.1 Balneolales bacterium | reverse complement strand
AAGTAACAAACTTAATATAAAGGGCAGTATCCAACGAATTTGAATGAAAAAACGCGTTATTATCCAGTTCGTTATTCCCTGCATGCGGTAATTCCAGGATACCGGTCCAAGACGTGGGTTAAGAAGTATATAAATACTGCTGTTTTGCATAAGTACGAAAAGGAACAAATAGGATTCCCGAATAAACGGCGGAGCATCAAATAAAAACAACAGCCACAAAACAACGTGGCCCAGAAATATGATTCGACCCATTGGAATATAACGGTCGAACTGCACAATTCCCGCCCAGGCCGATGGCCTCCAGTGTGATGGAACCCAGTAAATGCTGCTGTATGAAGCCGTTCTGCTCGATTCGAGGGAAGGCGAAGAACTGAAAAAAAAGTCAGAATAAAAAGCATGGGTCTGATAGAAAAACCGGTCGAAGACAGTGATATCCCTTTGAATTAAATAAGCTCCGCTACCTAAAAGCAGCACGCCGGGAAACCAATCAATGCGGATGTGCAATGCGGCATCCAGGTAGGAACCTAACACTATCGATGCCATACCGGTGACGGTAATGATAATTGTTGTCGTAAAGGTTGGAATTGTTCCAATAGCCACCTGTACGCTACCGGTTTCTCGTTGAAAGTCCCTGATTTTATCTCCTTTGATCCCCTCTTGCCAGGCTTGCGATTCCATGCCCACTTTGGAGTATAAATAATAGGAAATGGCGAAAATACCGGTTAAAAAGAGCAATCCGTTAATAAAGATATTTAATTTAAAGTCCAACCCGGTTAACCAATTTCCCGGATCATAAAAGGATATGATTCCATACGATAATGCAATGGTTATCAATAACATCCGCAAATTTCTGAACTGGTATGATATAATCTGTCGCGGGGAAAAATTTACCAATTGGATCGCAGAAAAATTGGAATCTGGAAACAAAACGTGTGGAATGATGAAAGCCATAAAGCCGGATATACAGAGACTCCAGTACCGGAAAATAATTATTCGCTGATCGATGGTTGCCCGACCTGCGGGAATAACCGTCAGGAGGATGGTAATAAACAAACCGGCGAATGCAACAACTTTCGAACTGGGAGGGCGATTTTTTTTTAGTAATTTCAACGTTGTTTGTACTTCGATGGTTTGTTTTAAGGTGAAGAAATCCTCCCCGGATAACAGCAGGGGGGAAAACCGGAATTCAATATTTGTCTAAATATGTCCTATCAATTGTTCACTAGTTACGACACCGATGTAGCTATAAGATAAGCGACTAAAAGAGAGCTTGAAGAGAAGTTTTTCAATAACTCTCTACGCCGTCCCATCCACCTTTTTGTAAGGATTATGCTTAACGTATCTCATTTATATAACATCAAGAGAATACTCCATAATCGATGTCCCGTACTTACTACATTTATATCCTCACAAACAAACGTAACACGGTTCTTTACACCGGGGTGACCAATGACCTGACACGAAGAGTCGGGGAGCACAAATCCCATCTCATCAAAGGCTTTACGAGAAGATATAACATCAGCAAATTGGTGTATTATGAAACATATACGGACGTTCAGGATGCGATAGCCCGTGAGAAACAGATTAAATCGGGAAACAGGAAACGTAAAATTGCACTCATTGAATCGATCAATTCGGACTGGAAAGATTTGACTGAAGAATTGATGTAAATACTATTGATGATCGTTTCCAGGATGCGAACCCCGATCCATCGGGGCTCCGCCGCCCATAAAAAAGCAAGTCTAAAAGAGGTGTCTTCTCTGCAACAAAGCCTACCTACGAAATACGAAGTGTATCCTATCCGCAGTGGGATTTTTTGCACAGCTCAGAAGACACCGCGGCAATCCCGTTTGCATGCGGCAACGATCATTTCATGGACAGTTCACCATATATAAATCCCGATACTTCGGGACCACGTCGCCCTAACGGGACTTCTTGCGATGATATGCTTCTTTTTTGATTGCCCTGCATAAACTTACTACTAGCAACTTTTACATTCTAAACCTTTATATAAGGGAAGATGAATTAAACTGTTACATCCAGCCATGTTAATACAGGAGGGAAAAAAGAAGAGAACGCTACAGGTATTTGATCTGCTCATTTTTATAAGTCTTCACTGTAATGCCCAGTCCCATCAAAAATACAATCTAAATTTTGAAACGCAGAGCGCGAATAAAAAACTTCCCAAAGGATGGTTCACGTGGGGACACCATAAAATAAACTACTGGAAGGTGCCATTACTGTGGTTAACAATTAACGTGCCTGGTACCTTGTTTAATGATTTGCGAAAGATCGATCGATTAAACGATCAATTGATCTGCATTTAAAAGTTATTCCGATTCATTCGGATATCGGTCAGACGAAAGTCGTTTCTGAGATTCCCATTTTCATCGGAATGACGGTGGGAGGGAATCGGCTTCTCGCTTGTACTCAAGGGTTTTATCTAACTTGTCCGCAGCGGCGTATTGCATCTTAGCTACCTACTGTTATTTTGGTTATGCGCAGCGCATTGTGCCGTCATAATACTTAAAGAATGAACCAGCTCCCCAATATATAAACGTGAACCGTTCGATGATCAAATCTCTCATTTCACTCATCCTGTTTTCAATGTTGCTTACAGCCTGTGCTTTTGCACAGCAGACAGCAAAGACCGGTAAGCTCGCGTCCAAGCCTTTGTATCGGGATCCGGTTTATGACGGTGCCGCAGATCCCACGATCATCTGGAATCGGCAGGATAAGGAGTGGTTTATGTTTTATACAAACCGGCGGGCCAATGTTAAAGGTCTTAAAGGGGTAACCTGGGTACATGGGACCCACATCGGGATTGCTGAATCGTCCGATGACGGGGCTACCTGGAAGTACGTAGGGACATGCCATATTCACGCACCATACACGGAAACCCAATGGGCACCGGACGTGGTCGAACATAACGGATTATATCATATGTTCCTGGCCTATGTGCCCGGTATATTCAGTAACTGGAATCATCCGCGTCACATCATTCACCTGACCAGCAAGAATCTGATCGACTGGATATATGTATCCACGCTTCACCTGGCGTCGAATAGAGTAATAGATCCCTGTTTGATACAACTGCCTGATGGAAGCTGGCGCATGTGGTATAATAATGAGCTGGACCATAAATCCGATTATTACGCGGATAGCAAAGACTTATATCATTGGAAAGACAAGGGCAAAGCAATCGGTGATCAGTCCGGTGAGGGACCGAAAGTGTTTCGGTGGAAGGATACCTGGTGGATGATAAGAGATGTGTGGGCAGGCCTGGCTGTTTATAAGTCTGACGATTTGGTTTCATGGAAAAGGATTCCGGGCAACCTGCTGCAGAAACCAGGAACAGGTAGGGATGATAAAGTTATAGGACACCATTGTGACGTTGTCGTTAGCAATGGCCGGGCCTGGCTATTCTATTTTACCCAGTCGGGTCGCCGGCCTTCCGTTCCTAAAAATGACTGGCGCGATCGGAGGCGCAGCTCTATCCAGGTGGTTGAGCTGAAGTACAAGGA
>DATFNI010000312.1:0-7094 GCA_035266485.1 Balneolales bacterium | reverse complement strand
GGTAACCCCGGCATAGAGCCACCCTCCATATCGTACCACAATTTCATCAGAACCGTTTTCAGAGACACGGGTATACCTGAGATCAAGGGTTCCGGGACCTCTCACGTCTATACCATACTGACCGTTACCTGTAATATGGGTCCGTTTCCAGGACAAAGTTTGACCAAACGTAAAAATTTGGTCTGTATAAACCGCCGCACCCCAGACCTCCAATCCGTCATACGTATTATCGATTATGTTACATGCCTCCAGCTTAATTGTTCCGCTTGAGGTTCTGATGCCAAATTTATTTTTTGTAAATGTACTGTTGCGGACATAATTATTCGTACCGGCCTGCTGTACCAATCCAATCAGTCCACCGGTGAACGTACAGTTGTTGATCTGGCTGCTGCCGTCCAGTTCCACCCAGGCATACTGCTTTGTGGCATCGTTGGGATTATTGCTTGTAAAAACAACATTATCAGCCGCTAGTGAGCCGGACACTTTTAGATAGGCATTTTTGCCTATATGAACGGTTGTATTGGATATATTGACATTGCCCTCTAGCGTTACCGTGACATTATCACCAACATACATTGGCTCTCCATCAGCAAATGTTTGATCGCTGATAATGGTGTTGGAAGTATAGGAATGGCCAGTACGCTGACTCATATTCACCTCGTAGTTGGTGTCACTAAACCAAAGGCCATTGGTTTTCACAAGTCTGGTAAAACCGAAAGATTTATTAGCTGTCAGAGTTAAAACAGCCAGGTGTGTTCCGTCTTTGACAACATCAAAGTCAAAGTCAATATTGAGAGGAAAGGGAAAACCAGAATCATCAATTTCAGAACCCATCGCCACAACATCGATGGTGTTCGCATCCCTTTGATAATACCACTCTTGAAAGGGATTTTCTGTATTGGAATTATAATTATCTATAGCATGCGGAAAGTATTCAGGCTCCTGAGTATCCACTAAGAGGAAAGCCACTGTATTGAAATCATGATTATCACCATAACTGGTTAATTTTGCCTCTATTAAATCAGTATCTTTTATATCATTGGTTTCTTCTCCGGAATATCCTGGGTATAAGTCTCCATAAGGGTCAGGGGCACCTTGCATATCAAACTCTACTGCCCCGGGGTAAATAAATAAGCGATTACCTGAATTATCACGTTTTGGAGAATCCCAAGCCATCCAACCCCGAACACTCTGTACTGATGTGCCATTCCCATGGTATTGCATGTAAAAACTCGACAAATCATTACCAGGATTAGTGAGTGAATTCAGATCTATTACGTAAGGTTTATCGCTATTTATAAACAGGACATCTCTTTTATAGGGTGCAAATCGCTCTGGGTTATCCGTGTGCAATGTATGAAGCAAAACAGAACCGGATAAATGATAGATTCTTCCCCCATGCAGTTCCTCTAATTTCAAGTCGGTCACCTGCTGATGACTGGATATTTTTCTTCCGGTGTCCCATTCAAATTCGGGGCTGTTCAAACCTCCATGATCTATATTCTCGTCATAAGCAAGTGTCATTACGTTATGATTCATATAGCCATTCCAGGTACTATTGTGTCGCGCTGAAGGCGCATCATAGCCAGCATCCATCAGGTATGAATGACCATCTACATAATAGAGTAATTGTAATTGATCGGGCTGCTCATGGCCTTCTCCACGGGTTATTGCATCTCCTTGTTCCCCATTTAATAACAGGTAATGGTTATGGGCATTGACAGTTTTTCGTACAAGCACTTGTTGAGACGGTAGTGATTGACCAGAAACCGTATAATGATCTCCCACATATTCCGGTGGTACGCTTCCCGAACCGGTTAATCGTGGTGTAGCAAGCGCCACTATCTCGGCGCTTTTATCCGAATTACCTCCATTTTGTTCGGCATTATTGTATATCCACAGATATTTTTGACCTAATGAAGAAGACCCGAATTCTGATGTCCATCTGAGCAAATCGGAATATCTGATGGATTGCTTGTTTCCGTCATCCAACGGTGGCACCTTGCCATCTGGAGTAACCAATGAGGCGAGCCAATTAAGTGGTCCCAGGAACCATTGATGGGTAAAAGGATCAGAAATGTTCATATTCTGATAATTCAACAGGTTATTGGCCCTTATCGCATACCAAAAAGGAATTATATCCAGCAGGCTGTATTCTAAATAATAGGGACCTTCCGCCCAAAACTGCGCTCCGTTATCTGTTTGATAATTCCAGTAACGGATACTGTTGTTATCGGTAGTTTGCAGGCCAGCACTGCGAAGGGCTTCGTTTAAGTAGCTAGAGGTGCTCACTGTTGAAGAATCATTGCCTGTAAATGCATCTTTGTAAACTGTGGAATTAGCGAACAAGGTATTGTCAGATGGGGTCTGGAATCCCGAGTAATAATCTGTGGCCTGCAAAGTC
Organism: Balneolales bacterium; assembly: GCA_035266485.1. GTDB lineage: Bacteria > Bacteroidota > Rhodothermia > Balneolales > DATFMH01 > DATFNI01. Next base: position 4,690 of record DATFNI010000312.1, on the reverse strand, counting down.
AGTGCTCCATATCCCATCGAAACAAAAATTTTCATTGGGCGATTGCCCGGTTCTGATTCGTAAATACGCACACCTGCCGGATTTGGGATACCTGGCGTTATTTCAACTAACTTGTAAAGATAGTAATGCATATCCTTTACTTTCAGGTAAAAATTATTCAGCAAATCATGTTTCTGTGATTGGGATAACAAACGGGAAGTACCTGTATTAGTGTAATCGGATTCCCCGAAATACTCGAAGGCGTTTTCCAGGGCCAGGTACAGATCGATTGCCCGGGCATAATTGTCGACCGAACGGGTCCATTTTACTGGATCATCGGAGGTCTTATCTCCATTTCCGTATACAGCGTACCAGGTGGCAGGTTTCAAAAGATTGTCGTGTAAACTGTCAATAGCCGCTTGATAGTCATCATTAGGAGAAAGGTTAGTACCCGGTATGGGGTTTGATACTGAATTCTTGTGCAAAATGTACAAGACAAGAGCGGCCAAGGCTCTATCTTCAAGTGTATGACTATTTGATTCGACTTGCCCTATCGAATAATTCGAGCTCCCAAAATTTGGATCTTTAATCTGATTGTTTGTTGTGGTATAAATATCGTGGAATGTTGTTTCTTCGTTGCCATGATCGAGCGCTGTACTAGTATACAGGGTTTCAATGATTTGCTTCAGACCATAACCGTGGCTGTTATTCCCACTGTTGTCAAACCCGTTAATAGATAGGCCCGGCCGTTTCATATGAAAAACATCCCGGTAAAAACGATGATTCATTCCATCGGGTGGTAAACTGTCCAGGCTGACCTGACCATATACACACATATTACTAATAATAAGTATCCCAATTGCCAGTGAATACCGGCACAACAACCTCATGCGTCTCATTTTTCTCTCCCATATTAATTGATGGTAATTTCTATATATTTTTCGCCAGTGAAATACTCCTATCCACCGACATAAAAACTCTCTAGATGGGAAATTAACCGTCTTTTCCCTTACTAATTCCTCTTCCAAAGTGTATTCACATTTTCAGCCAATCAGCTTTCGAATAAATCCCTTTATTTCTTCACGCGAATATCAAAACCCTGTGTTACCGGTGTTGAGTCTGAGCCGTTATCCACTTTTACATCAAATCCATATAAACCCGACAAATTCGGAGCAATCCAAAACACGTAATTGCTTGTATCACTAGTATATCCTTGATATGCAGGATCATACTTGGCATGTAAAACCTCACCACGGGAAAAATCCCAATAGAATTGAAACCGCTTATCTGTGCTATCCCGAATAATACAGGTAATCCGTGCGGTATCGCCAACGGCTACGGTATCAGGTTGTTTTTTTACCTCTATAATGCGGGTTTGATAAGGCATTGCTTTGTCCCCAGGATCGGTACTTCCAGGAGCTAGTCCACCACAACCGGCCAGCCATAAGCCGCATAAAAACAGAACCGGTAGCAAGCGTATAACCCTGTATTTAAACCTCTTCAAATGTAAATCTCTGTTCTGCTTGTTCATAGCTTTCTTCTCCTAACAAAGGGTTCTTAAATGAAAAAGAAGCCTTTTTCCATAACAATCACCTCCAATTATTTATTTAATAACGAATTACAAAGTAGTTTACTTATTGTCAACCACATTCGTTCCTTAATTCTGCTCACTTTGTACTTGCAGGATGGACCGTATTTCCTTTCGCAGTTCTCTCGGGCCGTACCCCAGGTGGGTTTGCAGGAACTGGTAAAGGGCTTTTTCGTCCTTTAACCCGGCTCTTTTTGCGAGTTCATAGGCGGAAAATCCAGGATTACTTATCCATAACGTTTTTATATAAGTGATTCTCACTTCGGAGAGTAATTACCCGGCTAACAGCTTAAATATCTTCCGTCAATCGGACGGAGGAGAACTGCTGGCCACATCTGTTGAAGCAGAGCTTCGTCCGCGGCGTCCCCAACGAGACGTTGGGAACGAGGCTAAAATACAGCGGGTCATTCGGGATCTGAGCGTACCCCGTGGCAAATACAAGCAAGCAGACCATAAGAACTATGGGTAACAACATATATAGTTTCCTCATGATATACCTCTCTTTATTTTGTTGTTTTTATAGTTATTTGGCAGGAAAAACAGGCGTTACCTGCTTTGTTTGGACGTCTAATAAATACAGACGTCGAGATACATTCGGAATAAATCGACTAAATAAGATGGTTTTACCATTTGGACTCCATTGAGGTCTGCCGGCCACTCCAACCCCCTCTGTAACCTGTTCAATTTCCGTTCCATCTGAATTCATAATAAAAAGTTCATAATTATTGTTTGATGCAACATTATCAAATACAATCTTATTACCATCCGGCGATGAGACGGGTTCACCAACATAATCGGAATGGGGTAAATCGGTGATTTTTTGTGGGTCGCTACCATCGACATTGGCTATATAAATCTGACGCCGTCTTCCCTGTGGCTGAGTGGTATCCCAGTTGACATATACAATCCGTTTCCCTCCATGAAACCACCTTGCTCCCACCCCATAAGGAATAATAATATGGGCATTCGAGCCACTGCTATCCATCAATGAAATTCCTCGAGGTACTCCGGCAGCCACTGTAAATAGAATTTGTTTCCCGTCCGGAGACCAGCGCCCAACATTTGTGTATTTCCAATCCGGGTTGGGTGAATCAGGCCCCGTTAATTTTTCCAAATCTGTCCCGTTGCTCCGCATTTTATACAAGTATTCCGGATCAGAAAAGCTGTGGAAGACAAACCACTCGCCATCTTGACTAATACTGGCATTTAGAATACGTCCGGAGTGGATCATCTGCCGTTTTCCGGTCTTAAGGTCCAACTCCCACAACTCATCCAGACGGCCCGGGTCGGGATTGGTTCCAAGCTTTTCATTGTGTTGGAAATAGATTTTATCCCCATTGGGTCCCCAGAACCCATAATAGGCGTCAAAATCCTCGGAGGGTGGAATGTCATGGTCCACATTCAGTTTTGTGGAATCGGTGGTATTGCGGCAGCCTCCCCAGAACGGGCTGAGCAGCATCAGAAAAAAGCAAAGTTTTGGAAACATGGTCATAGAACGCCTCATCTTGATTAAACCGTTAGAATAATTAGTCTGCAGGACATTTCACTTCTCCAGCAACAGAAAATGTGTTTCATAATCTCTTATTATACTATAGATGACGATTTACAGGTTATAAATCTTGAATACTTGATTGTGTGCAACGGCATATTTTTCATTGCACCTCCTCCTTATCTATTCTCCTAATGGGTAATTAGAGAATAATTTTACCTAAATCAACCACATTCGTTCGCTAATATTGCTCACTTTGTGCTTGCAGGATGGATTGTATTTCTCTTCGCAGTTCTCTCGGGCCGTACCCCAGGTGGGTTTGCAGGAACTGGTAAAGGGCTTTCTCATCCTTTAGCCCGGCTCTTTTTCGAGCTCATAGGCGGAAAGCCCGGGATCGCTTATCCATAACGTTTTTATATAAGTAATTCGCATTTATGAGAGCAATTTACCGGCAGGCATTAAAAATGCTTTATCATTAAGCAACCACGTACACTGAGGTACGTCGTTGCTCGTGTTTTCATTATTTGATGAGTGTTAATTTTCGGGTAAAAACCTTGCCTCCCAGGTGAGCACGAACCAGGTACATCCCACTTGCCAGCATATGAGCATCAAACCGCAATTGATATCTGCCGGCCTGGTAATCCTTATTGGTCAGAGTAGCAACCAATTGCCCGGCAACATTATATACCTCAACCTTCACATGAGCTGCCTTCGGTAAGCTGATGGGAATTGTTGTTGTTGGGTTGAATGGATTTGGATAATTGGCATCCAAAGCAAATACTTTCGGAAGGTTGCTATCTGTTGACTGAACTGATTCTTCGGCTATGGAGGGAGCACTTGCAGAGGGGACACCCTGATTATGCTCTTTCATCAAATATAAAAGCCACTTTTCTTGTGACACAAAATCAGCATCGGTCACCTTACTGGTCATACCGGCATCGGGAGATATAGCTTTAATGCGTTCTAAGGCTGCATAAGCGCTATCATACCGGCCCAATTGCTGCCAGCCTTTGAGTTGATAGGCATATAGAATCGACTTACTATCTTTATTTTCCAGTTTGGAAATCACATGATTGCTACGATCCAGTGCCTCTTTTACCTTCCCATCACTCAGCAGTTCATCAACACTCAATAACAGTGATGCTTCTCCCATTAACCGGACAGTTTTTGCTTGTTGAATATTGGCATTCAGTTTATTGTCAATTGAAGCCGACCCACCCGTTACGTTATTGGTTTGCAATGCTCCTGATTGAGTGAGGCTAAGTGGTGACCATGTCTCCATTTGCTCTTGCCAATCTTCTAATTTTTGATCAACTCCCGTTCGTTCTCCCCACGTGTTTTTTACATCATAGCGACGGGCCAGGTGATACCATTCCTGTACTCTGCGAATATTCCAGCGATCATTCGGAGCTTTGGCAATAGCTTCCTTAAGATCCATTATTCGCTGTTTTGCCCATAACAATTCATCCGCAGTAAAACCATTGGTTGTATCACTTACTATCTGGTCAGTTGTTGCCATCGTAAGCACATTTGTAGGGGCTGCTTCCTGCAGGTTAATTGCGGCCTCTATGTTTTGGTTGTTCATACCATAAGCAGAAGAACTGTGATCAATTGTCGAATCCTGGGTTATGTAT
>DATFNI010000311.1:0-5740 GCA_035266485.1 Balneolales bacterium | reverse complement strand
ATAAAGCGCTGCTGCATTTGGCCCTTTCAAGACAGAGACGGAGGCGATATCGTCAGGGTTGATATCAGAAATACCGGTACCGTAGTCAGATCTGGCATATTCCCCGGTTCCTGTACCGGCGGCGGAACCAAAACCAGAGTTATCAACCGGAACCCCATCAACCACATACAGAGGCTGGTTGTTACCGGTCAGCGAGTTGTTACCACGAATAATGATACGGGTACCACTGCCGGGACCACCTGTTGACTGGGTGATAACCAAACCGGGGACACGGCCGGCCAACGAATTAACAACGTTGGTCTGTTTTACCGTGGAAAGGTCCTCACTCGACACCTGCGTCACAGCATAACCCAATGAACGCGACTGTTTTTGCACACCAAAAGCGGTGACAACAAGCTCCTGGCCACTGAGCGTTTTGGATTCCAATTTTACATTGATTACAGACTGCCCATTTACCGGTACTGTCTGCTCAAAATACCCGATAAATGAAAACACTAATGTGTCAGTCGAACTTGAAACATTCAAAACATACTGTCCATCAGTATTTGTTGCAGTTCCTGTAGCAGTATTTTTAACGATAATATTAACTCCAGGAAGTGCCTCTCCCGTCGAGGAGTCAGTCACCTTTCCGGACACAGTAAATCGATCCTGCCCGAAAGCCCTACCGCTTACACATGTTAGAAATAATAACATGCCGCAAGTTATAATCCCCGCCCACCGAATGATGAGTCTGGGGGATAAGAAATGAAGCCGTATATGCTTGTTCATATACCTACCCTCTTATTTGTTTTTGTTGCAGTGAAATGAATGAAGAACAGTTGTGCCAATTATATGTGGCGCCAGATGTCTTTAGTGGTGTATAGATTAGTGTCATCCATCAGGCGAAGGCCCATAACCCTCTATTAGACCTGTTTTTTCAAACAGTTCAGACCCGATGCACTGAGGCTGTGCACGCCATCTTCATAAGTCCTAATAACGGGGATGTCACCAACAGCAACTACATTAAGACTGTAACGACTACATAGTAACCCTCGCGCAACTGTTTCCTCCTTTTTTTAATTACTCAATTTCACACCCTCATATTTGCGGTGTGTACCAGCAGGGGTATGAATTATAAGTTACGCGTTCTGTATATCTAAGCGATGTACATTATATGTTTCTGAACACGACCAGATTTAGTTATCGCATTCTGAATTTTAGCAATGACTTACCTCCTTGCATTGCCCTTTAAGAATTGAAATCCTCTATGTCCTCTTTGAATTAAAAAATCACCATTTATCTGTTATTAACATTTCTACAATAATATAAATAATAAATTACTTCAACCAATAGTTTTTGGTGATTTCAAAAAATTTTGGCCTATCCGCGAACTCCGGGAGCCACATCATATACGCTGTGTATTTTCAGGCGGTCCCTGAATTCGTCTATCGATACCGGCTGATCCAAAGAAATATCAATATCAAACGGTTCATCGGGACGAATATGGACAAAGTTATCCGAGTATCGTGCATCCGTATTCTCAACATCCAGCCAAACCCATAAAGCGGGCTTATCTGCTTGTATGTTAACTTTATAATGTTGCTCCGATCCGGAGACCTTTACTGACAGCCCGGGTTTGAGCAGGCTCATATCTTTGGGCCGGTTTAACAATACCATATTCTGTGATGTCTCCTTACCGGCATCATAGGTCAGTTTAGGCCAAACGATAAGGTTGGCTCTGCCATGCAAATTGATTGCATCGCTCAAATCAAGCGAATGTGCAACCTGGCTGGTTCCTTTGGATACCGTGACGCTTTTTGAACCTTTCGTTACCACGGATCCATCGATATCCGAAACAACCCAGCTCAGGATTGATGGTACATCCGACTGCTTCTCATTGATTACGTAAAGATCAACGTTACCGGTCTTGTCATCGGCTAATCCACTGACCAGCACCGGGGCAAAGAAGTGCCGGCTGTGATACTGCAACGCTTTCCAGTGATGATTCCAATCGATCATAGACCATGTCGGACCAGGCCAGCAGTCGTTGAGCTGCCATATGGCTGCGGCCATGGAATGAGGCATATCCCTGCGCCAGTGCTCCACGCCCATTTGAATACCCCATGCCTGCATAATCTGGCTGAGCCATACATTATGTTCAAAATTTTCGGAAAGCGGGCCGAAGTTATCGGTTATGTAGTGCGCCAGGCGGTCAATGCCTTTGGGTCCATACGACATCTCATGATATCCAATGACTTTCGAATATATCGAAGTTCGATCGGTTGGATCAGTATATGAATCGACAGTCATCGGATGCGTAAACGACTGCATGCCGAATTCGGTAACGAAACCATGAATCTTCAAATAGTTCTCAAACGGTTTCATGCCATGCCAGACATTCCACGAATGGATATCGCCGCTGCCTTCGGCGCCGCTGCCGACCTCGTAAAATGCCCCGGGTACTAACTTATGCACCAGGCCGCCAATCACATCATGGAATAAGTAATTATATCCCTTAAAGTTCTGAATTTCATTATTCCCGCTCCATATGACGATGGCCGGGTGATTTCTGCACCGTTTAACCTGGTCTTCGACCTCCGCCTGCAGGTTTTGAATCCACTCTTTGTCGTGTATGGGATAGGTCGTATTGGCAAATTTAAACTCGAACTGCAGCATGAGGCCCAGTTCGTCGCAGGCATCATAAAGGGCATCCTCCTCATAATATCCACCGCCCCATAATCTGATGAAATTGAAGTTACAGTCTGCGGCATCTTTCATGTACGATCGCAGAATTTCGGGGGTGACCCGTGTGGGAATATTATCCGCCGGAATCCAGTTAGCCCCTTTGGCAAATACCGGCACTCCGTTAACGCTGATATGCATGGCTACCCCATCCTTGGGCGAGTGAACCTCCACTTCCCGGAGACCCACTCTCTCGCGACGGCTGTCAATAACACTGCCGGATGAATCTCTCAATTGAACATCAACCTCGTACAACGGCTGATCACCCATACCATTAGGCCACCACAGTTCGGGATTCTTTATGGTCAGTTTTGTCTGCTGGCTGTTGCCGGAAACGCTCCCGTTCCATTGAGCAACTTGCTGGCCCTGCCGGGTTACCCGGATCGCCATATGCAGGCTTTTCCCTTTGGCTCCCGCAAGACTTGTCAATACATCAAGCGCTACATCACCTGATTTTTGATGGTCCTGAAGCACACCGACATCTGTGATCCGGGCATCAAAGGCAATCAGCTCAATCTTTTTCCAGATCCCCATCGTAAGGATTGGCCGGCACCAGTCCCAACCCCACATATACGGGCCTTTCCGAACCCAGCTGCGGGCTTCTTTCAGGTCAATGCCATACTTTTGATCATACGATTTCTCGTGCTCCTCGATGTAGGGGCCCAGCTTCTCAAAACGGATGCGAATCGTATTGGAGCCCGTTTTCAAATATTTTTTAACATCAATGGTCCAGGTCCGGAACATATTATTTGTCTCGGCCACCTGCTTGCCGTTAATCCAGATAGTGGAAAGGGTATCCAGGCCATGACAGACAAGCTGCACATTGTCGTTTGCCAAAAGATCCTGGCTGACATCGAAATCGCGTTCATATACCCAATTTTTATCTGCGACCCATTGAACCTCGTCGTTATTTTCGCGAAAGCTGGGATCCGGTAACCGGCCATGCCGCAAGAGATCCCCGTAGTTAGTGCCGGGCACAACGGCCGGGAGCTTGTCTGCTGAGTTCTCCTCATGCAAGACCCACATGTCGCCATCCAGAGAATGAGTGTGGGTTTGGGTTATCAAATTTTCGGTAGCCCACTTGCCACGGCCAACCGGCTTAAAACCCGTCAGGGCAATCGAAGCCGTTAATCCTGATGCAAGTTTGAGAAATTCGCCACGTGACATACCGGTTTTTGAATCGTGTTTTTTTTCCATTGCTCTTGTTTTTTAGCCGTTCCAGAAATTTTAAAACCTGACAGATGGGGTCATTGTTTTTTGCGATGTTCTACAGTGATGCCACTAGCCTTAAGGTATAATTGATTATCTGATATCCTTGTTACAAACAAAACTATTATTTCCCTTCCTGCATCAAGCAGGATTTTGTGCCCGTTGGCTACGTAATGCCAGGTACCCGTCAGTTTGCTTCCATCCCTGTGCACCTGCACAAAATCCCCGTTGGTGCGGAAGTACTTTACGTCGCCTTTATATTCATCAAGCCTGTCTTGCATAACCTTCCCCTTCTCGTTGACGACGTTTGTTACCACCCAGGGATGCTTGGTTAACAAATAAACAACCGGATCCTGACCGTGCAGCTTTTTCTTTACGAGATTTAACTGACTCAGAAAACTCTGATTTAAACTATCATTGACAACTTTGGCCGTCTGATAGTAGGACAGAAAACAGACAATCATGATCAGCCCGGTCAATGAATATTTCTCCACGACCTTTCTGCGGCTTTGAAAATAACGGGAATTGACGAGTACGGTAACGCTTCCAAGCGCAATACCAATGAGGCCGCCGACTAAGAATAAAAGCAAAGGGAAGCCTAACCAGATGTACTCATACCACCGAAGATTATATTCTATCGGATACAGCCGTTCATTTATCTGTACTACTTGAGTGGGATCGAGTATTTTTGAGGATATTTTTACCTCAACATCTGTTTGATTCTCGTTTTGGACATTATATAATCGTGTATACGAAAAAAAGTTCCTTTTGATTGGCTTTTGCACCTTGCCGTCCAGATAAAGCTGTGACCCTTTCCAGAAATGGAACTTCACCATCAGGTCCTGGCCTTTGAACTCAGGCGCATCGATTACAGCTTCAACGGATGAGGTATCATGCTTAAAGGACACCTTCTCGCCGCGGTTTATTTCCTTGTAGGAGTCACGACAGCTGGAATTGCAGAATACCAGCTTGCCATCTTTGAGATAATCACCAGATTTTAATTTTTTATGACAATATGCACACTTCATTAAGACCAATCTTGCTTATAAAAAACATCCCTGCACGATAAATATCGTTCCGCAATTAACTAAGAATTGTTACAAACAACAAGCAGTAACTTTGCCTCGTAAAAATCTCTCCTCAAAACGCTTTTTTATGGCTATCCGAAACCACACCCTCCACAAGAACCTCGTGATGTATCCCAAAGCCGTTCGGAACATGTTGCGTGGCTGTTTGTTACAACAACGGACAGCCATTTTCTTTGTTAATCGATAGAAGAACATGTGTTTTAATAATTATGGTAACCTTTGAAATATCATTGCGAACATGGCAGTCATGTTCCAGGAATGAGAATAACCACAGTGTACACGGCGAATCTTCACAATGATCACAGAGTTAACGTGATGATATTAGATGAGCTGTTTTGATTACTTTGATCTCCAATGTTCCTGATTAAGGAAGCATGTTATTTGCCATCCGGTTTATACATATCGGGCAAATGATCCTCAAGCAGGATAAGCGGATTTTCTGTGAACTTCTTAAAATCGGCTGCACTCATCTGGCCCGGATATGGAGCAAAAGCTCCTTTAGGTTAATTGTAGGCATTGCGCCAGACCAGCATCCAGGCAACTTTACGCATCTGCGCATCATGATTCAGTGCAGGCAGCAACGTATGGGTCCACCAGTTGGCCTCAGGTATACCGGCATTCCCAATTTCCGTTAGTGCAGGAATCTTGCCGTGCGCTTCGGCCATCTGAACGAGCATGTGAATTCTGTGGACAAAGATGTCCCTGGTGACCGGTGGTCGAAC
>DATFNI010000310.1:0-6072 GCA_035266485.1 Balneolales bacterium | reverse complement strand
TGCACCGTATTCAAACCAACGCACAAACAGTTCCCGGTAATCCTTATTTTTTGATCCGCCCGGAAAAATGCCGTTATCGACAAAAAAGGCGCCAATATCTGTTGTCCAGTACGGAATCCCGGAGAGCGAAAAATTTAAGCCGGCAGCAATTTGTTTCTGCAATACAATCCATGATGCCTGGGTATCACCTGACCATGTAGCGGCAGCATTTCTCTGCTGACCTGCAAATGCGGAGCGGGTTAAAATGAAGACCCGTTTTTTTGATGTAGTTTCGCGTTGATGCTTATAAACACCGGCCGTAGTCATTAAAGAATAGGCATTGAGATATCTGGCTCCGGTACCCAAATAATTATGTTTATTAAGAAGTATAAACCGGGCCGTAGATTCACGCGTTGAAGCTGCATCCCTGATCTCCGGCTCCGTCGCATCCAGCCACCAGGAATCGACTCCTTTTGAAAATAATCCCTTGTCTATCCATTTCCAGTATAAATCCCTGGCATCAGGATTAAAGGCATCGTACTCAAAATCACCGCCACCATCACCTACAGGATACAAATAATCGTGCGATTTCATGGCCTTATAAATGGCTGTTTTATCTCCGAATTTAGGCCATACAGAAAGGAGCAAATGAGCATGATACTTGTCATGAAGGGTATCCATCATCTGTTCCGGGTGCGGATATCTTTTTTTATTAAATGTTAAGGTATTCCATCCATTATCCCCCCAATAATGCCAGTCCTGTACGATGACGTCCAGGGGAATCTGCCTTCTTCGGTATTCGGCAACAATCCCTATCAGTTCTTTGCTTGTTTTGTAGTGTTCTTTACTCTGGATATAACCGTAAACCCATTTTCCAAACAAAGGGGCCTTGCCGGTTAATTCACGATAACCGGAAATGATCCTGTCTGTTTGAGGGCCATACACAAAGTAATAATCAATCTGATCGGCCACATCGGACCAAAAGGCTCCCTGATAGGTATCCCGGAACCAGCTTTGTGAGGTGTTATTCCATAATATTCCATAACCTTTAGATGAGACCAGAAATGGAACGACATCATTCCGGTTGGACTGGGACATCAGTACATCATGACCCGCATAATTCATCAGCTTACTCTGATATTGACCGAGGCCGTACAATGCCTCGTCGGGAGAAAAATCGAATTTCTGCCTCGCATGATACGTCTTTTCTCCCTGGACCGTAACCGGTTGCATTTGTTTACTCCCGCTTTGAGGTTCCGATAACACTTCCTCTCCGCGGTTATTATAATAAGAAACAGCACCGGTTTTTTTGTTGATCCTCACTTGTATACTGTCGGTCGCCACTTGCAGATACTCATCAGTTTCTGTGCTATGCCAGGACACTTTTCCCCAATTCTTCTTCAATACTGCCAATTTCGGATATTTGGAAAAAGACCGATCAGGGGTATACACAATATGAATGATCGACGGGGTAATCACCTGCACTTTCATCATTCCCGGTTTTAAATGCAGCAGGAGACCATTACCTGGACTTTCAAAACCCGTTATCGGTAGCGCTTTCTGTCCATAGGAATAAGAGACAAATGATAACACCATCAAAGAAAGCAACAGCGGTTTTCTTATTGAAAAATTCGATCTGTAATCCATCTGTCCCTTTGTATTTGACCTGTTACGTTTTATAGTATTTATAATTGATTTTATACTTCCCGAAACTGCTTATGAAGATAGCTGACAAGTGAATAAGCCGGGTTAAGAAACACGCCCGGCGCACCCATTTTTATCATGGTTCTATCAGGTTTTCCCACAATTTCTTATGTGAAGCTAATTTTCAATGTGTAAGCGAAGTCACAGGGTTTGACCATAGGTTTTTCAACCGTTAGTGCTTCAGCCGACTGGTTCCATTCCAGCTTGTCCACACAGCCAAGCAGTTCGACTTGTTCTATCTTCCCGGGACGCAGGGAGGAAGCCGTGCCCAGGCTTTTGACTTCAAAGTTCTTCTTCGAGGGCCAACCAAGGACGATCGCATAGACCACATCCCCCCGTTTGCTGCGTGTGAAACGGACATCCCGCGAGTCCAGAGATGCTGTACTATGGCCGGCAAACGCACCCGACTTCGCCGCATGTGGTCCCTCACCAAACGTCTTCCAGGGCCGGGTTGCATAAATCGCCTCACCGTTCGTTTGCATCCAGCTACCTATCTCTTCGAGAATTTTTATCTCATCCGAATCATTTGTTCCGTCCGGTTTGCCCGGAATATTGAGAATGAATGTGCCGTTCTTACTGACTGCATCGACCATCCACCGGATCACTTCAACCGGCTTCATGTAACTGTGGTTGAGGTACCTCCGCCGGTTGTAGTGCCAGTCGCCAATACAAGTCTCCGATTGCCAGGCATGAGGCATAATCTGAGCGGTGACCCCGCGCTCATAGTCCGCAACAACGGCTTTTACATGGTTTTCACGTACCTTCTTTATGTTCAGAACTGCATCGAGATTTCCATTGTGGGTCTTCAGATAATGATTGTAAAAGTAGGCCGCCAGGTTCATTCCGGCCCAGCCGAGCGGCAGGCCTGTATTATCAAAATAAAGCAAATCCGGGTTATGCTGGTCGAGAAGGTCACGGACCCTGTTATAGAAATTACGAACGTACTTCACATCCGGATTCTCGTGGATACCGTGCTTGCGTCCGTAGAGTTCCTGCGGATTGAATCCCTGCCACCACTGGTCTTTACCTTCTTTATCAGTTAACTGCCCGTCGTAGGCCACACCTTTGAGCGGACCCGACTTATCGCAGAGGTGAGCCACCTGGAACCACCACCAGTTACGAGCCGCATGGACCGTGACCCCAAAGCGAAGGTCCTGTTGCCGGGCTGCTGCAGCCCACGCTCCGATGACGTCCCGCCTTGGTCCGATCTTGCTTGCATTCCACGCGTGATGTTTGGAATCCCATGTATCGAATCCGTCATGATGATCGGCTAGCGCCAGGAACAGCTTCGCACCCGCTCTTTTGTAGCGTTCCATCATTCCTTCGGGATCCCAGTTAAGCAGGGTCCACTGTGCACAAAGATCTTTATACCCGAATTTGGACGGGTGAGCGTAATGGCCGATCTGGTAGTCGTATTGTCCCTGTCCCTGGATGTACATATTCCGTGCGTACCAGTCGCTGTCTTCAGGAACACATTGCGGACTCCAGTGAGCCCAGATGCCGAACTTGGCGTCGCGGTACCATTCCGGGGCATCATAATTCAGAAGCGATTCCCATTCGGCTTTGAACGGTCCCTCGACGGCTAAGCCGGGAATGTTGGGGGCTTTCAGAGGGACTCCATCCCACGTCCCCGGGCCCGCCTGATCACCGGTAGTTCCCCATCCCTCGCCGACCACGGCCTTCCAGTCAGATACAGGAAAATTCGGGACCACATCTCTTGCGTTTGACTTCTGTAGGGTTTTAGCTTTTGCGCTTAACGGGACAGCGGCAGCGCCTGCACCCATTCCGATTAATTTGCAGAATTCTCGTCTATCCATGTGTATTCCAATAACTTTGAGTGCTTATGAAAACCTCGAATCGATATGTTTTACCAGCACATATATCGAAGTCGAAAAAACATATTTTGCGACACCGTCCTCTTAAAACATATCATCAGTGAAATTCCAATTTATATGACATAAGAGAGGCCTCCCCACCGCTAAACACCGTGAGGAGGTCGCCTTTGTGTGGGTGATAAATATCTATTGCAGTTCCAGTGCAACAATAGATTTTGACGGCATCTCAACCGTAAGCCTGCCATCTCTCAGCCGTGCATCATGAAACGGTTTGGGTTTCACATTGTCCGGGTTTTCGAACGTGTTAACGGAATCGAAACTCTTGGCTGTGAGTATCTGGCCATCATGTACCGAATGGAGATTTATCCCCCGCAAGTCAATGACAACGGTCTGTTTTTTGGAGGGATCGATATTGCTCAGAGTAATATGCACTTTGCCTGTCGAATCTTTTGATGCTGTGGCACTGATTGCAGGTAAAGAATCTCCGTCGAAGGTATAGTTTGCGGAATGGATGCTGATCGGCAGATAGGTGGCACCCATGTGAACCTTATACATGTCGAATACATAGTAGGTTGGTGTCAAAACCATCTGCTTGCCCTTCGTGAGGATCATGGCCTGCAAAACATTCACCATTTGTGCAATGTTAGCCATGCGGACCCGGGCGGCGTGCTTGTTGAAAATATCAAGCGTGGTTGAGGCTACCAGGGCATCGCGCATCGAATTCTGCTGTTCCAGGAATCCGGGGTTTGTCCCCGGCAGCGCATCGGTCCATATACCCCATTCATCCACTACCAGTGCTACATGTTTGTGCGGATCGTATTGATCCATGATGGATGAGTGCCGGCTCACAATTTCATCCATCTGTTTTGCCTTTTTCAAAGCATCGAAATACAATTTTTCCGGGAAATTGGTCGATGGACCCTTATCGCCCCAGCTTGGTCCGGCGATGGTATAGTAATGCAGCGATAAACCATTCATACGGCGCCCCACGTCCTTCATCAGCACCTGGGTCCAGTGATAGTCCGAACCGTTGGGTCCACTGGCGATCTTAAACAAGTGGTTGCCCCCGTAGTTAGACAGATAGGTCGTGTAACGTTTATACTGGTCAGCATAAAACTCGGGTGTCATCTCCCCGCCGCAGCCCCAGCTTTCGTTGCCGACGCCCCAGAACTTGATATGATACGGCGCCGGATGTCCGTTTTCCTTTCTCAAATTCGACAGTGTGGTGCCATCTGGATAAGTCAGATACTCGACCCACTGCTTCATCTCACGGACGGTTCCACTGCCCACGTTGCCTGCAAGGTACGGCTCGGCGCCAATGAGTTTACAAAATTCTAAAAATTCAGCGGTACCGAAGCCATTATCATCAACCACATTTCCCCACATATTAACCCGTTTGGGCCGGTCTTTGCGCGGACCGATGCCATCCTTCCAGTGATACTGGTCCGCGAAACAACCTCCCGGCCAGCGCACATCCGGAACATCGATCTTTTTCAAAGCCTCGACGACATCTTTACGAATGCCGTCAATATTTGGGATATCGGAATTGGGACCAACCCATACCCCGCCATAGATGCCATGACCGAGATCCTCGGCAAACTGTCCATAAATGTATTTACTGATCTTAACCGTGCCAAGATCGGCGTTGACGACAACGGTGTCTTTTTGCTGGGCTGATGCAATCTGGCAAGCCAGCAGAAAGAGTATCACAGCTAGCATATAACTGGTTTTAAATTTGTGTTCCATGTTTTATTCGTATTGAGTCGTGAGTAATGAGTATTGAGATGGGGCCAGGCCCCTCTACAAATCAATTATTTATGTATTCCAAAATGATAGACTGTGATTGAATGGAAAATCTGATCGGGTTTCAGCACCGTTGTCGGGAAGTTGCTGTGGTTGGGTGAATCCGGATAGTGCTGGGTTTCGAGAGTCAACGCTGTTCTGTAATTGTACTTCTTCCCGTCTTTCCCGGTGACCCCATCAAGGAAGTTCCCCGTATAAAACTGGATGCCCGGTTCCGTTGTCAGCACATCCAGCTCACGGCCGGATTCAGGATCATAGACTTTTGCAGCAAGACTCAATTGATAATCCTCATCTTTATTCAAAACCCAATTATCATCATACCCTTTTGAATACTTAATCTGCTGATTATCAGCATTGATATCCTGCCCGATTTTCCTGGGAGTCGTAAAATCAAATGGTGTTCCTTTAACAGAAGAGATGGCACCGGTCGGGATCATAGTCGAATCGATCGGTGTGATTTTGTCGGCGTTAATCATCATGACTTCGTTCGTAATCTTGCCGCTGCCGGCTCCCCCAAGATTGAAATAGGTATGATTGGTCAGGTTGATTACCGTTTCCTTATCAGTAATAGCAGTGTATTCGATCCGGAGTGAATTGTTGCTGGTCAGTGTATATAACACCTGCACTTTCAGGTCGCCCGGATACCCTTCTTCCCCATCCTTCGATTCATAGGTTAACAGGAGATTCTGGTCATTGAGCTGTTCCGCATTCCAGATCCTCATGAAGAATCCCTTATTGCCGCCGTGCAGGC
>DATFNI010000309.1:0-7220 GCA_035266485.1 Balneolales bacterium | reverse complement strand
TCATGCCGCAAAGTATAGCGAGGAATTCCTAACAATTAAAGTACTGCCTATGCAAATGTGATTTCTTTATATTTCTGATATTTGACGATGAAAACGTATATCAGTAGTATCAGTGGATTAGACAAGAATTGGTGTTGTTAGTCCTGGAGTGGCTCAAAATTGCATGCGAATATCGGGTTACATAATTGTCGGGGTTTTGTCGGTGCTTCTGCTGATACCGGAAGTTGCCTCCGCTCAATTATGGGGACTCGGCATCAACGGTAATTCCCGTTTTTCACGTCAGCTCGATGCCGTTAACTGGGATTTTAACGGGGCTTATTCCTACAATAATCAAGGCATTGACCTGCAGCTTTTAAATAATTTCAACCGGCAATTCTACTATCTGAACGGACTGGCGCAAAATGTGCAAAATGAAAACCTGGGATACCTGACATTCACAAAATGGCAGGGAAATAATTGGGGATATGGACTGAGAGCGCGCTCCTTCTCATATACCAATACGCATGTGCGCCAAAATGTGATACTGGTGGGTCCGGTCTTCCGGTGGGCCCAAAATTGGCGTGTTTCCCCAAAAGTCGGGTTCATGATCGATCAACGCAATGATCACACCGATGATGGATTGGCACTGGGACTTAATGCTTCCAATCCGTTCTGGCAGGTTGGAGAAGTAACGTTCCAGCCCAGGCTATCACTGGACTATGCCAATATCCAACCGCGTCAATATCACTCGTACCGGTTCCTGACAGGGGCACATTATCAGAAAGATGATATCCAGCTGCACGCGCACGTTAATCTCGGCGAATCCAGGCAAGAAAGTTATCAACCCAGCAACTATCTCAACCGTAATGTGAATAATGTCATCGAATCGGTAGTGAGTGACAGCAGCGATCTGACGATGGAGCTCAACTTCCCGATCTACGAGAGGATCAAAGGTGACCTGAATCTTAGCACACAGACCAATATCCGGCGGTTTATCAATAATCCTATCGGGAATCAAACCAGCAACGATCTTTTCGATTCCCGTTATATTCACCGGGAACTGGATCTGAATTTCAAAACACACTATCAGGCCGGATTCAATAATCTGACAGGCGGTTTTGACTATCAACTGATCAATGCGGGTGCCCGGTTGATCAATATCGGAACCAGCACCGACCTTACATCGTACACCTCGGCACTGAAATCCAGGCAGGAAGACATTCTTAGCGCTTCAAACTTCGACCAGTCGGAATTTGCTCTCTTCACACAGAATAAAATTAACATCAGCCAGGCCAACACCCTGCGTTTCGGCGGACGCATCAGCATCCTTCACTATAATACCCCTCAAACGAATGATGATGACCACGACATCCTGGCGTATCTCATCAATATCTCTGACAGTCACCAATTCACAAATTATCTGACCGGAAGCATCAACCTGTCGGGTCAGGCATTTCACAATGTGTATATATACTCCACCCGAAGTATCGAGAACAACTGGCGCCGATCGATTCGGCTCGTACCCGAACTGGAATGGAGGCCTACCGATTGGCTGACGTTTAATCAACAATTCCTGATTCGCGCCAACTATACGGTCTACGACTATAAATTGCAGGGACAACCTCTCAACGACCAGGCAAGCCGGGAATGGGGTGCACGCACCGAAGCCAACATCCGGGTAGCACCTGACTGGTCATTTGCCTTGAGTGGTTCCCGTAATGAACTAAGGATCGGGCAACTGTACTGGAAGGCCTTTAAAGAAGTCCCGCTCGACACGCTCGTCACGTGGACGGGAGAAGCGACGGTGACCCATCAGGAAGGCAGGCTCAGTGTGACCGCCGGCATGCGAATGCTGATGAAATATGATTACCTGCCAACCACAGAACTGCAAGCCACCGTCAATGAGAACGGTGTAGAGCAAAATATCAGTTGGGTAGCATCAGGACAACAGACGACGGTACAATGGGGGCCTGTTGTAACAATCAATCTTCCCCTCGACAATGGGAATGCACTTTACCTGGATGGCTGGGTACAGCAACAGGCCATCAGGAAGAAACAATACACCCGTTATCCCAAAAACCAGATTTCCGCATTCAACAGGGCGGCACGGTCATGGTCGCATAAACTATTCCCAAACCTGACACTTAACGCCCGATTCAGACTTTAAAAGCAAGCAGATTACTGCATGTAAGCGCTTTTTCACGAACACTGTTTCTGGTAAAAGGTTTGTATCTTGGATCGTACTTGAGATAATAAAAACACAGGAAACTATTTATGGATTTTCTAAAAGTTTTAGGAATTGAAAAGAACAACCGGGGTACATCAACCGGACAGGAATGGCTGGGAGATTCGGAAAACTCCAGCCTTATAAGTTATACTCCCATCGATAATTCAGCCATTGCCGGGGTTGCAGTCACCACCAGAGGCGAATTTGAACAGGTTATTCAAAAAGCACAGGGTGCTTTTAAAATCTGGCGGGCAACTCCTGCCCCCAAACGTGGTGAGATCGTACGACAAATTGGCCTGGAATTGAGAGAACATAAAGACGATTTGGGTAAACTCGTCTCGTATGAAATGGGTAAGATCTTTCAGGAAGGTGCCGGTGAGGTGCAGGAGATGATCGATATTTGCGACTTTGCCGTCGGTCAATCCCGGCAGCTTTACGGTTCCACCATGCAGTCGGAGCGTGGCCAACACAGGATGTACGATCAGTGGCACCCGCTGGGACCGGCCGGTGTGATCACGGCTTTCAACTTCCCGGTGGCTGTCTTTGCCTGGAATGCCATGATTGCGGCCATCTGCGGCGATGTTGTTATCTGGAAACCATCCGAGAAAGTACCACTATGTGCCATCGCCGTCCAGAAAATCGTTGCTGAGGTCCTGAAGCGAAATAATCTGCCTGAAGGGATATTCAACCTGGTCATACGCGACCGTGAAGTCGGCTCCTGGATGACCAATGACCAGCGTATTCCTCTCATCTCCTCAACCGGATCCATCCGGATGGGGAAACAAGTGGCTCAAACCGTTGCTGCACGACTGGGCAAGACGATCCTTGAACTGGGTGGTAACAACGCTATTATCATTACCGGGAAGGCGGATATCGAGATGGCCATACGCGCCACAGTATTTGGAGCTGTCGGCACAGCCGGACAGCGCTGCACTTCTACACGGCGGCTGATTGTCCATGAGTCGGTTTATGAAGAAATACGCAACCGGATAACCGGCATCTACAAGCAACTCAAAATCGGCAGTCCTCTTGATTCTGATACCCTTGTAGGACCCCTGATCGACCAGGATGCTGTCGACAAGATGCAGGATGCACTGGAACAACTTAAGCAGGAAGGCGGCAAAATATTATATGGGGGACAGGTACTTACCGGAGATCAATACGCGGAAGGCAACTATGTTGTACCCGCCCTGTGTGAAGCCAAAAACGACTATAAGATTGTCCAGGAGGAAACATTCGCACCGATTTTGTATCTCATTAAATATAAGGACCTGGACGAAGCCATCGAGATTCACAATGGAGTTGTTCAGGGATTAAGCTCAGCCATGTTCACTACTGATCTCCGCGAATCAGAACGATTTCTGGGTTATGCAGGATCTGATTGCGGCATCGCCAATATCAATATCGGGACCAGCGGCGCCGAAATTGGAGGAGCCTTCGGTGGAGAAAAAGAAACCGGCGGCGGCAGGGAGTCGGGTTCTGATGCCTGGAAAGCCTATATGCGGCGTCAGACAAACACCATCAACTGGAGCCACGAAATGCCACTGGCACAAGGTATAAAGTTCGATGTGGACTAGGAACGCAGTTCATTAAAAATCAATTACTATATGAGGCTGTATTCGAAATTCCGGATACAGCCTTTTTCATAGTTGCGAAGTAAACTATGAGTCTCTAAACTTTATGGGTAATGGGGGTACAGAAAAAATCTTTATTTAACATAAATGCTGTTAACATTTTTGATGGATTTACTAACTGATGTCAAGGTAGCCGGCAACGAACTCTGGCGGATACTAACTCTTTTCGGATTAATCATCGTTGCCTTCATTGTCGGGCGCATAGCTAAATATGTGTTCGACAAATCAGCGCAAAAGGCAAAAAACATTCATAAGGATATCCTTTCTGAAATGTTTACTGCCTTTTCCAAATCCATCACTTTTTTGCTTATTTCTATCGCTCTCAAGGCCGGGTTGGCTATACTGGTCATCAGCAGCGAGCTCGACAGTGTCGTCCAGGTTTGCACGACCATTTTGATCATCCTGTCCATTGGTTATCTGGTCTACACGCTTACACAGGTTGTCGATGTATGGCTCAGGCGTTTTGCAACCAAGACCGAGAGCAAGCTCGATGATATGCTGGCTCCCCTGGTCGGCAAGTCCTTGCGCGTTACCGTAGTCATCCTGATTTTACTGCAAGTGGCTCAGACACTCAGTGATAAACCCATCACGTCAATCCTCGCGGGCCTTGGTGTTGGTGGTTTGGCTGTGGCTCTGGCCGCACAGGATACCATCAAGAATTTTTTTGGATCCATCGTCCTCTTCTCGGACAAACCGTTTGAAGTTGGCGACCGTATTAATGTAGAAGGTTACGACGGGCCGGTCGAAGAAGTGGGCTTCCGGTCGACTCGCATTCGTACGCTCGAAGGGCACATGGTCAGTATCCCGAACGGGCAGTTGGCGAACATGACGATCCACAATATTGGAAAGCGGCCTTATATCCGGAGGGTGATGACGGTTACGGTGACCTATGATACCACTCCTGAGAAAATGCAGGAGGCCGTCGATATTCTCAAAGAATTGCTTGACAACCACGAGGGCCTGAACCCGGATTTTCCGCCACGCGTATATTTCAGCGATTTTGCCAGCACCTCACTCGATATTCTTGTCATCTACTGGTACCATCCGCCCGATTACTGGAAGTACATGGAATTCAGTGAACGGCTGAACATGAATATCCTCAAACGATTCAATGAGGCAGGAATTGATTTTGCATTCCCGACACAGACAGTTTACCTGGCCGGCGACGAAAATCGTCCACTAAACATTGGCTGGCATTCAGACGGAGACGAAGAGAAAACGAACGGCGAAAAGCAAAAACCTCCATTTGAAAAGCCAAATTAACGGGCTTTCATCCAGAGTTTTTCCAGGCGACGGATCAATTCGGGAACAAAATACCGGTGCTCGGGTTTCATCAATACGCTTCGCAACAATGTGACCTCCGGTTGATCAACCTGTAACTCCTGGTAATTGTTTTTAACTATTTCAGAAGGCATACGGTACAAACTCAGGTGCAGCCCCTCCTTTGGATCCTCCATACCGAGCTGAAAAATTCGCTTAGACAGTTCCGAAAGATCGGATACCCGAAGAGGTGTTCTTACCGGGAAGTAGACAACAATATCGAGATCAGGCGGCATGAGAGGTGCAAAGACCGGGGAGTCGCGAAGTGCATCGTAGAATTCACGAGCGGCACTACGGCACTGAGCTAAAATCCGGCCCAACCCCAATTCTGTCAGGGGGAAACACTGTAAGGTAGCCCATAATGCCGCGGCTGATGCCCCGGCTCTCGAACATTCCAGGCTTATCTCGCCAAGATGCAGCTCATCAGAGGAGAAATAAGTGTACGGTGAATCATGCTTGTAATACTTTCCGACACCCGGATCTCTGAATAAAACACTTCCACACCCGTAAGGCTGCAGGCCATGTTTGTGAGGATCAACCACGAAACTATCCGCTTCCGCCAAACGTGACCACGGCCTATCATCAATCAGATGAGTGGATTCAAGCAGTTTAAAAAAACCGCCATAGGCTCCGTCGACGTGTACCCGAACCTTGCGATCACGGCAGAGGTCAAGAACTCCAGGCAGATCTTCAACTAATCCCAAACCTGTTGTGCCCATTGTTACCACCACGGTACCGACGCGGCCAATCACATCCTCCAGTGCCTCCAGATCCATTTTGCCGTCGCTGTCAACGGGTATTTCTAATGCGTTAACCTTCAAAACTTCACACATCCTGGCGTGGGTATAATGTGCGGCCGAAGAAAAAGCTATAGCCTTATTTGGTCTGGATTCTCTTGCAACCCACAATGCTTCCAGATTGGCGATGGTACCACTACTGGTCAGATGTCCAAGATAACGTTTGCCATACCCAACCATCTGTGCCAATTGTGCCATTACCTCTTTTTCCATTTCGGAGGTTGGCGGCCCCCCGTCGAGAGCGTGATTATTGGGATTGATGGTCATAGCCAGCATATATGCTTGTATGGCCAGCTCGTGGGGCGGCTTCAGCATTTGACCCGCATACTGTGGATGATGAAACGGATAGTTTCCTTTCAGCCTGTTCACCAGTTCTGTCAAAACCTGCTCTGCGTGTCCCGGTGAAATACGCTGGCTATCGTCAAGAGACATAGCCCCAAACGATTCCCGCCATGCATCAAGCTCCCTAAAATGTTGAAAAAAATGCTCCAGATCCATCTCAAAAAATTGAGGCAGAGATTGTTTTTTGCCAGTAGTTCGGTATCTGTCTTCCACGTGTCAAAACCCGGTTTCAGCCACACCGTTGCTTTCAGAAATGACTATGGATTTTAAAACATGAGTAATTGAAGCGATCAGATCTTATTCCCAAAACCCGATTGATCCTTGCTTGTTGTAACCACTCTTATAATATAGTGATGTTTACTCCCAGACCAAGCACCTGTTTGACCTGCAGGGCCTTGGTCACATCATCATTATAAACCAGAGAGAACTGCAAATCGGCACTCATGAACTTATTAATCTGCCCGATAAGCTCATTATTCCATGCTATATCCGTGCTGGTTATTTTTTTTAAGAAACTCGTAAAAGAGTCAAAGCCGCTTGACAGGGTAACATTGGGCAAAATTGTTTTTTGAAACTGAAGACCCAGGTAAATACCGCTCTCAGATTTAAGATAGTGATTGGGTTTCAGTCCGTACCGTGTCGAGAGGACCGTATCTTTTACAATAGTCTGCTTAAATGAAAAACCAATTTTAGCCTTAAAAAAATCCGCGGGCTGATAAGAATAACCGGCGACCTCCTGGATGTAGGCCGGGGATAAAAAGCTGGATATGAATTCATTAGGAGCATTATCATGGTATTTGAATCCCTTGTCGAACTGTGACTGAAAGCTTACCAGTACAAAAGCACTGTATAATGGATTATTCATGTACAGGTCTACCTGGTTATCAAATTTTATCATGTCATCCGTTTTACGTAACCCCT
>DATFNI010000308.1:0-6829 GCA_035266485.1 Balneolales bacterium | reverse complement strand
TTTCAGATGAATATCGATAAATGAAAAAAGCGCTTTTTCATGATATTAAAATATACTTCAACTATGTGAAGAACGAATTTTTATTACTTGATCCCAAGGTTTGAAATGTTAAATCTTAGAAAAACTGTCAACTGATCTAATCAACATGAGATCTTGATAAGATCCACTGTTGCAATGCGACAACTGTGCAGAGAAAATCTCCCCCTTGACGAAGGGGGGATTGGCGGGCGTCAAATATAAAATATGCTTGTTGCAATTCCACTTCCCAGAAAGCAATCTATCTGCGAATTTCCCAATACCAAGGATAAATCCCATTACTGTTTTTGGTAAATGACCCGTAATCCCAATAAGTGCCGTAAGAATTAAGACAAAATCTGCCAGCTTCAAACTTGAAGTGATTTTATAGGTGGGTATGTACTGAAGATGTTTAAACAAAATCCAAAGAGATAGCCATCCGATATGCGACCTCTTGCATACCACTAAACTTCTTGGTGAATAATCCGTGATATTGAGCCAAGCTAAGCCCATGAAGGGGGATGCCCGGCATTGGAATTATAACTCAGAAACATA
The DNA here is from genome assembly GCA_035266485.1 of Balneolales bacterium. Lineage (GTDB taxonomy): Bacteria > Bacteroidota > Rhodothermia > Balneolales > DATFMH01 > DATFNI01. Next base: position 6,259 of record DATFNI010000308.1, on the reverse strand, counting down.
CTATGAACCCGAGTCATAATCGGATAGGCCAACAGTAGAGGTACAAATGGCCGAATAGGAGAGGAGGCCAAAATCCGATGAGCCGGGAGAAGTTTGAAGCACGCATCCTGAGATACCACCTCTTGAAGCCACCCCGGATCGTCCATCACTACTGTTGCGAAGCCAATAACAGAGAAACCGTATGCGGGAAATCCGCTCGTTCGGGTCTGCAGGGAGCGGGGAGGTAACGAACCATTCTACCCGGAATACAAAGTAAATTTCATCCATCTGTATGAATTGCTTTCTTTGATTCGTCGTATTACGTTGTCCTCTTGTGAGGTTAGGTTAAGTGTCGTTCATTCAGTAGAATAATCCGGGAGCTATGATTTTACTTGTCTTCCTGCTCATCATTGTTCTGATCATTATTGTGACGGTCAGATTTAAACTGCACCCGTTCCTGACGTTGCTTGTGGCGGCTATTGCTGTTGGTTTTGCTGGCGGACTGACGGGCTCAACGATTGTCACGCATATCGGAAAGGGGTTTGGAGGTACGCTTAAGAGCATTGGTATCGTCATCGCATGCGGTTCAATCATCGGAACTTTTCTGGAACGAAGCGGAGGAGCGAAGACAATGGCTTCGACAATTTTAAAAGTGGTGGGTGAAAAACGATCTGCGCTGGCTATGAATATTACCGGCTTCATTGTTTCCATACCTGTTTTCTGTGATTCCGGTTTTGTGATTCTTTCGATTTTGAATAAGGCACTGAGCAAGAAAACAGGTATCTCTGTTTCTGTTTTGGCGATTGCCCTGGCAACCGGCCTGTATACGACGCACGTGTTTGTGCCGCCTACACCCGGACCGTTGGCCGCGGCCGCTACCTTGGGAGCCAACATCGGATTAGTCATCATGCTGGGGCTGTTGGTTTCTATTCCGACGTCGCTGGCAGGATTATTGTGGGCTCGCTTCATCGGTCAACGTCTTGAGACGAACGGTACCGAAGGTATTGAGGAGACTAAAGAATCGAATGTTCAACCCGGGGTTGGAATATCTTTTCTCCCAATTTTGTTGCCAATCGTTCTCATTGCATTAAAATCGGTTGCTGATTATCCAACACAACCTTTCGGTTCAGGTTTAGTGATGCATCTGTTTGATGTCATTGGCGATCCCATCATTGCACTGATTATTGGCGTATTTGCTGCATTCGGACTCAGAAAGAGGGGCGATGACACCTTTGGCTGGGTGTCGAAAGGATTGGCCAATGCCGGCGCTATAATCCTGATAACAGGCTCAGGCGGAGCTTTCGGCGATATTCTTCGCACGACATCGATTGGTCAGACTGTGGGTTCAACGATGGCACAATGGCACATGGGCATCTTTCTGCCGTTTATCCTGGCTGCTTTTCTGAAAACGGCACAGGGATCATCGACGGTCGCCATTATTACTGCATCGGCGCTTATGTCGCCGCTTCTGGCACCGCTTGGCCTGGCGTCACCGGTTGCCAAAGCGTTGGTTGTTTTAGCTATCGGTGCCGGTTCGATGACAGTCTCTCATATCAACGACAGCTACTTCTGGGTTGTCGCACAATTCTCGGATATGGAAACCAGCACGGCTCTTCGCGGTTTGACTTTGGCTACACTTATTCAGGGGATTACAGCTATACTGACGATCGCTCTATTGAGCCTGGTCATGATATGAGCGTTGCCTGGACTGTTCAAACTCTGTGATCTTGTAACTGTAATCGGCCGTGTAGTTTTTCCGCATCCATCCTAGCAGACGATTCCAGTAATACAAGTTCACCTTGCTCACCATTTTGGGATGGGACAGAAAGTGGATGTAATTGTGATTTTTGATGAACTGTTTGTAAACGGGGTAGGTGGACTGGCTCAGGTTTTCGATGCCGAGATATTCATAATCGGTCGTGTTCTCTGTTGATGAATCGGCCGGTTTGCCTTCCACACCCCTTCCGTTACCCATGCTTCGGTATCCCAGCTTCCAGTTCACTTTTCGCCACAACCGGTCGGCAAGAGCCCGATAGAAAGATAATGAGATTGTACTGACCGGATGTTCAAGGAACGGACCTTTATCTACGGGTGAGGAAACCTCCTTATCGAATGTGTACCAATTATCTCCGGATATCGATCGGTAATCGTAGTCCTGTGCCGTAGTGTGGGAAACGGATTTGCTGATGGCACTCAAATCATAGAAAATTTCATGTTTTTCGAAGTAGGGCCTGAAATCGGAAAATGGCATAAGCGACCAGCCTCCTGCCCGGTAGCCTTCGATGGGATGATGTATGCCGGAAGCATCCTGAACTTCAGTCAATATTCGAATCGAATCTTCAAATAGCGTCTTTTTTTGTGGATCGGGAAGATTGTGGAACCGGTAATAGCGATAGTTAATAATAGACCACTCATTTTTATCCGGGTTATATCTTGCATCAACCCAATGGGGGTGAAGGTGTGGGAACAGGATATGGCCTCTTTTTAGAATATCTGTCAATTGTGATTTGACCGTTTCATAGTCTTTCCTGGCCTTCTCATATTGATCGACCTGCTGTTCAAGTTGTATCAGGTAAGTGGTATCAATGAAAAAGATCGCCGTTTTGATGCCATATGCATCAAAAATATTCAGAAGCCTGTTTGTGGGTTCAATCAGGCAATGGTTGATATTTCCACTCTTATCCCCCAGAAAAAGCTCGTAATCGAATGTTATCAGTATCCTCTTGTTCATCATATCGAAAATGAAAATTTAGCCATTCACAAAAGACCCATTAGGAAACCTAAAACCCCCCGGCTTTAAGATCATCGCCCTTCGGTTTTGAAATTAAACCATGATATACTCAATATTGTTGCAACATAACACATTCGCTTTCAAAGTTGATATTAAAATCTTCCATATTATCATAGTAAAGCACATGAAGTGTTGGCAGTCTATTCGGGTTCCGTGACCGTTCAGTTGGGGGAACCGAATGGTAAAACCTTTGACCTCTAAGCCGGAGATGTGGTGGCGCTGTCGGCGGTTGATCCTGTTTATGGGGAAAATGGTCGGTTGATGAGATTTTGGGAGTAGTTTAACAAAATCTGCGACGCACTTCGGAAGTGCGTCGCAGCTACCCAATACTACTCAACAGGATGCAGATTCAGTTCTTTCAGCCCAGAATATAATTCTTCGTCGGATAGTTTGTGATCCTCGAGTTTGCCGGCAAAGTAGGCTTCATAGGCGCTCATGTCAAAGAATCCGTGGCCGCAGAGATTGAAGAGTATCGTTTTGGGAGTGCCCTCTTCTTTTGCTCGTTGAGCTTCACGGAATACCTGCGCAATGCCGTGTGTAGCCTCGGGTGCCGGGATTATTCCTTCAGCCTTGGCAAATTGTACTCCTGCGGCAAAGCACTCGAGCTGTTGAAGTGCCACCGCTTCGATATGCTTGTCCTTCAGTAGCTGACTGACGATAGCCCCGGCGCCATGGTAACGGAGTCCGCCCGCATGGATCGGAGCAGGAACAAAGGTGTGACCTAAGGTATACATGGGTAATAAAGGTGTCATGCCGACAGAATCGCCAAAATCATACCTGAATTCACCTTTTGTCAGCTTGGGACAAGAAGCAGGTTCAACGGCGATGCAGCGGATATTCTTTCCCTCAGCAAAGTTGTAGCGAAGGAAGGGAAATGAGATTCCTGCAAAATTAGAACCGCCGCCAAAAGGAGCGATTACGATATCCGGGAAGTCGCCGGCTTTTTCCAGCTGTTTGATGGCTTCCTGTCCAATCACGGTCTGGTGCATCAGCACGTGGTTCAGCACACTACCCAGGGAATATTTGGTGTCGTTGTTTGTGGCTGCCCGCTCGACGGCTTCGGAGATAGCGATGCCCAAGCTTCCAGGAGAGTCGGGGTGTTCCGCCAATATTTTTTTGCCTGCCTCAGTCTTATCCGTTGGTGAGGCAAACACATTGGCGCCCCACGTGTTCATCATTAGTTTTCGATAGGGTTTTTGCTCGTAGCTGATTTTCACCATATACACTTCGAGTTCGATTCCGAAATGCTGGCAGGCAAACGCCAGGGCGCTTCCCCACTGACCGGCGCCGGTTTCGGTGGTCAGCCGCTTGATGCTTTCTTGTTTGTTATAGTAGGCCTGTGCAACAGCCGTGTTGGGCTTATGGGAACCCGCAGGACTCACCCCTTCGTATTTGTAATAGATCCTTGCCGGGGTATCCAGGAGCTTCTCGAGATTGTAAGCCCGGTAAAGGGGAGTGGGTCTCCATAATTTGTATACATCCCGTACTTCATCCGGTATCTCAATCCACCGTTCTTTTGAGACTTCTTGTTTGATCAATTCCATCGGGAAAAGCGGTGCCAGATCATCGGGACCAATGGGTTGTTTCGTTCCCGGATGCAACGGAGGCATCATTTGACCGGGCATATCCGCCTGGATATTGTACCAGTTTTCGGGTATTTCCTTTTCGGTGAGTAAAATTTTATGCTTCTTTTCCATTATTAAACACGGTGGTTTGGTTTCTGATTGAGAGTATGGATGGACAATGCCATGATTAACCTGGGCAAGTTTCTTTGGAAATATATCGTATCCCCGCAGCGATTGCCGGTTTCAATATTTTCATTTCTTTTAAAATCAGCAAGAAATATCTGCAACTCAGGTGAAAATAATGGATGTAAATTTGATCACATCGACTAATTCAGGCTTTTATTTTGAACTTAGCCAGGAGTACGAACGAAATAAAAGAAGGGATATCTCAATGAGATTAGTTGCAAACCAGATCATCCGGATAGGGCATGTGGAGGGTATCTGGTTTAGTATCACTCAAATTTATTTTTATTGTTGAATTCCGGCCTGTTTGTTCTATGATCCAGTTTCCATTTTCTCTGTGATAGGTAAATGTCCCACTGAGATCTAAACTGCGTCCCATTTGGGTCGTTGAGTAATCCGGACAATCGTTCATTCGAATCTGCATGTCGTTGAGCACCTTATCATGTCCGGACCATTTTAAAACAAAGCCAATAACTTTTTCAGAAGTGTAATAATAGCGCAGGCTGTCCGGCACAAAACGTATCCGGATGGGGTCCGTGCTCTTCCCGTTGGATGGATTGCTTTTATAATCGAAGGTTATTGATCCATAATATTCTTTACCTTTAACAGGTTTGGGAAAGATGTGACCGGTGTGGCGATCATTACATCCGCCAATAATAATCAGTGAGATGAGAATCAGCCCTAAAGAATATCGTGTCGTCATGACGAAGCTGCTGCCTGGCTATTGTAGCAATGCAAATTGTTAACCGCTGAATCGATACACTTATCTAAATTATGGTATTCACTTAAATATCCGTTGGTTCCTTTATCAACAAGTCGTGCCGTCATCATCAATAAAACAGGCGTCGGATTTAAATTTGTCCCAAAGCTTCATGATTCGCTTTAATTCTTTTAACCGCGCCTTTAATTCCTCTTCACCGCTTATCGTATCCCCATTATCTAACAGAACCGGAAGTTTGTAGCCCCTGGCATTATCCGGCAATTCGTTCTCACCAGTTACAATGAACGTTTTATGAGCTATCACCATATCATCGAGAGCATCGTCGACCTGGTCTGCAAGTTTGCTGTATTCCGTTCTGTAAAACGTAGTCATTGTAATTTTACCGGTTTTGGTTCGCTGTTAGTGTGTAACGGTGAGTCCGGATGTTATTATTTTTTTATTCCATTATCACTCAAAGACAACTGTTCGGTTATTATGCAGGAAAACGCGTTCTTCAAGCACCATCTTCAGAGCTTTAGCCAGTACGATCTTTTCAACGTCATGTCCGGCCTGGGCCATGTCCTCCGGCGAATAGGTGTGATCGACCGGCAGAATATCCTGGGCAATAATGGGGCCCATATCCAGATCCTGCGTAACAAAGTGAGCAGTCGCCCCAATAATCTTAACGCCACGCTCAAAAGCCTGACGATAGGGTTGGGCTCCCATAAATGCCGGCAGGAATGAGTGGTGGATATTGATGATTCTGCTGGCAAAACAATCAATGAAACCACTGGTCAAAATGCGCATATACTTTGCCAATACCAAATACTCCGGATTATAGTTTTCGATCACATCCAGTATCTCCTGTTCATGTTTCTCCCGGCTGCGATCCACATGACTGATATGATGAAATGGGATGTCAAATTTTTCGACAAGGGGCTGCAGAATATCATAATTGCTGATCACCGCACAGATATGGCCCGGCAGATCATCGTAGGCATGGCGCAACAACAGGTCGCCGATGCAGTGGGGCTCTTTGGT
>DATFNI010000307.1:0-5296 GCA_035266485.1 Balneolales bacterium | reverse complement strand
CGCGTCGGAACCGAACAGCCCGTTTTCGATGAAAAAGGAGAAAGCAAGATCTCCGCCGAGGACCTTTCGGTGGCTCTCCTGGATGAACTCGAAAAGGGTGCCTTCATAAAGAAACGGTTCACTGTGGCTTATTGAGACAATGGCACCTACACCTCACGGCACCCGATTATTAACATTATGAACAACGATTACACGGTTCCCAATCAAACGCGGATTGGCCATGTTCACCTGAAGGTCTCCGACCTGGACCGGTCCCTCGCTTTTTATTGCGACCTGCTCGGTTTCGAACTGATGACCCGTATGGGTGATCAGGCCGCATTTATCTCGGCCGGGGGTTATCATCATCATATCGGGCTGAACACATGGCACAGCAAGGATACGGAACCGGCCGATCCGGGACACCCCGGGTTATACCACGCGGCCATTCTTTATCCAACGCGCAAGGATCTAGCAACGATTCTGAAACGTTTGGTTGAAGCGGACTACCCGCTTACCGGCTCGGCCGACCACGGGGTATCCGAGGCCCTCTATCTCAATGACCCGGATCAAAACGGGCTTGAATTGTATTGGGATCGCCCCCGGAACCTCTGGCCGCATAACGCCGACGGTTCCATTCACATGTACACCGCACCCCTGGATCTGTTTGGACTCCTCAGGGAATTACACGCCGACAACACTATTTTATAGTTACCGGGGATGATAATTGGATGAAATAGGTGGTTACAAGAATATTAAAATTTAAAATTAAATTGCTTAACTGCTCCGCGTCAGGTAACATAGGTGGTATAATAATCCCGGAGGAACCGTTTTCCGAAATAAACGGAGCGGATCATTCACACAAAGTTTAATGGCACGATGGAAATCCTGCTATTTGGTATCACAAAAGACATAGTCGGAGACGACACCCTGCGGGTATCGGATCAATCAGCCATTCGAACGGTCTCTGATCTCAGAAAATGGTTGTTTGCGCAGTACCCGGCGATGGGTGAACTCAGGTCGCTAGCGATCGCCGTCGACAATCATTTTGCCGACGACAGTGAAACTATACTCTCGTCAGCCGAGCTGGCGCTCATTCCACCAGTCAGCGGAGGGTGAATGATGTTGATCCGTATCGTCGACCATATCGATCTCAATGATGCGTACGAATACCTTCAGTCCCCGACGGCCGGCGCCGTGAACCTTTTCATTGGAACGGTCCGAAACCATTCGGATGATAAACAGGTGGTCAAACTCAGCTTTGAGACCTATCGCTCCATGGCCCTGAAACAGATGGAGAAGCTCGCCGGCGAGGCGGAAGAAAATTGGCAACTGGACAAGGTCGTCATTCTGCACGTCGAAGGAGATAAGAAAATTGGGGAACCTGTGGTGTTGATCGGGGTCTCTTCGGCTCACCGGCAGGCATCGTTTGAGGCATGCCGGTTTCTGATAGACGAGTTAAAGGAGACGGTCCCGATCTGGAAAAAAGAATTTTTCGAAGATAAAAGCATCTGGGTGAACGCGCACCCGTAATTCGTTATGACAAATCATCCCTTACTTGATCCACATGGCCGGGTAATAAGTTACCTGAGGCTATCGGTGACCGACCGCTGTAACTTCCGGTGCCAGTATTGCATGCCGGAAGAAGGGATGCACTTTGTCGCGCGCGATGATCTGCTGACATTCGAGGAGCTTCATCATCTTTCGGAAATCTTTTGCCGCCTTGGCATTACAAAAATAAGGGTTACCGGCGGCGAGCCATTCGTACGCAAGGAGATCACCACCTTTCTCAGGAAGCTGCGATCAGTCGATGGATTGGAAAAACTGACCATCACCACGAACGGGACACTTTTACAGCAGTATGTCAATGAGCTGAAAGAGATTGGCATTGATACGATTAATCTCAGCCTGGATTCGCTGAACAGGGAGCGGTTTTACCAGATTACACGGAGAGATAAGTTTGACGAAGTGTACTCGGGCATCTTCAAGCTTCTGGATACCGGGTTTGAGCTCAAGATTAACTGTGTCCTGATGAAAGGAAAAAACGAAGAGGACATCGTTCCGTTTATTGAGCTCACCAAAAACTATCCCATATCTGTTCGCTTTCTTGAGGAGATGCCGTTTAACGGGAGTGAGTCCTTCGATTCCATCCGGTGGGATTACAAAGAGATTTATTCATACATCAACGCCCATTATCCGGATATCGAAAATATCGCTTCAGACGCCACATCCACCTCTGAGAATTACCGCATTCCGGGCTACAAGGGCAGTTTCGGCATCATAGCGTCATTCAGCCGGACATTCTGCGGTACCTGCAACCGCATCCGGCTATCCGCCACTGGTGATTTGAGAACCTGTCTGTATGGGCCACCCGTAATTAATTTACGTGATGTGATGCGTATGGGCGCCTCAACAGATCAGCTCGAACTGGCCATCATCAACGCTGTTCGCCTGCGCGAGAAGGATGGATACGCTGCAGAAGCGTTGAATAAGAGGACCGTGATGGAGTCGATGTCGGTACTGGGGGGATAGGAATTGGGAAATAAGGTGGTGACCCCTATTCCCTTATTTCCTTATTTCCTTATTTCCTCGTTCCCATGCTTTGTATGAGATACTAACCAATAATCCGACTCGCTATTCAATAATCTTGATAAATTTCTTTGGATCATGCCATGAAAGAACTAAAACAAATCCTCAAAGCCTTCGATGAAGCGCAAAACAACGGCATACAAACGGCTTTGGCAACCGTCGTACATGTCGAGGGTTCGTCGTACCGCAGAGCCGGAGCACGAATGCTCGTAACCGAAGATGGTGAACTGACCGGAGCCATCAGCGGAGGGTGTCTGGAAGGAGACGCGCTGCGAAAGGCACAACTGGTCATGTTCAAGCAAAAATCCATGCTGGTTACTTACGATACAACCGGTGAGGATGATGCGAAGTTTGGCGTTGGTCTTGGATGCAATGGGATCATTCATATTCTCATCGAGCCCATCGATCCTGAAAGCCGGGATAATCCCATACAACTCTTTAAAGAGTTTTTCGGGAAAAGACAGGATGCCGTTGTAGTTACCCTGTTTTCGATGAAGAACAAATCTTCGGAACAACCGGGAACGTGTTTGTTTCTGAACAGTGAAGGCGGCGTCAGAGGTACCCTCAGCGATCAATCACTAAAAAGAACGCTCATTGCTGATGCAAAGGAGGTTTTGTCGAACCATAACCCGGTGACCAAAGTGTACCGCGCAGAGGACGAACTCACCGGGTTTGTCGAGTTGTTGAAACCGTCCATCTCCCTGATCATCGTCGGGGCTGGAAATGATGCCATCCCTCTGACGCACATGGCACCCATCCTGGGCTGGGAGACCACCCTCGTCGATGGCCGTGCCAACTATGCCACTCGCGAACGTTTCCCAATGGCAAACAAGATCATTGTTGCAAAACCGGATGAAGCGTTGCCTCAGCTCTCGCCCGACGCACGAACCGGGGTCATCCTGATGACTCACAATTACAATTACGATCTGGCCATGCTCCGGCAATTGATCCTGCTGCAGATTCCATACATCGGCACACTGGGACCCAAAAAAAGAACGGATCAGATGCTGGATGATTTGCAGGAGGCCGGTGTTGCTCTGAGTGATGATCAACTACATCATATCTATGGTCCCGTCGGACTCGATATCGGGGCAGAAACATCAGAAGAAATTGCACTCTCCGTTTTTGCTGAGATCGGCGCCGTCTTTTCCGGGAAACCGGGCTCACATTTACGTGAGAAGGAAGAACCGATCCACGACAGGGAATCGACAGCGATCGCATAAACCGGGCGTCAGACGGTTATAATCCGTCAGACGCCTCCGATTGAAGTTGTAATCAGGAAATAAAGGGATAGGGGAATATGGAGATCGTGCTTACTTCCCTATTTCCAAAAAACCATATGTCCCATTTTACGAATTAAAGGTTATGCCTAAATGTATAGAAATTCGTAATTGAAAATTGGAATATGCGTCTATACTTATTTTCAAATTTTTTATTTCAAAGGATCTATTATGACCGGACTAATCATCCTTGCGGCGGGTCCATCCACCCGGCTTGGCAAGCCGAAACAACTGCTTCAATACAAAGGAGAGAGCCTGATCCGTCGTGCTGTTCGCGCAGGAGTGGAGACCGGCTGTGATCCAATCGTTGTCGTCGTGGGAGCCAATTCGGAGAAGATTCAGCCCGAAATTGATCCTCAGACTGTTCATGTAGTCAAAAATATAAACTGGGAAGAAGGGATAGGATCGTCTATCAGAACCGGACTATCTAAGCTGCTCAAGTTAACACCACAGATTGGCGAGACGATCATCATGCTCTGTGACCAGCCGTTCGCCGACAGCGCATTGCTCAAAAAACTCATCCACAAAAGGCGCTCAACTGATAAAGGGATTGTGGCATGCCAATATGGCGACACGGTGGGTGTACCGGTCCTCTATTCAAAAATCTGTTTCCCGGAACTTCTTGCCTTAAAGGGAGATGAGGGAGCTAAAAAATTGTTGGCAAGGCATCAGCAGGAAATTGCCACGGTTCTATTTACGGAAGGTACCATTGATATTGATACAGCGGAGGACTATGAAGCGCTACGGTAATTCTGAATTGCATAGCTGCGACGCACTTTGGAAGTGCGTCGCAGCTATGCATTACCCGATCTTCCGGATCATCGGGTTGAATGCTTTTGAAAAGAGCATCACTTTGTCGCCGATATTCAGATCCGAGACCTCCTCGTCTGTGGCAATGACTTTAACGATGCTATTGCCGATCAAAACCTCCACGACATTCACGACGTCTGTATGAATGATACGCAACACCTCAGCCGTTAGCTGGATTTTACTGCTGAGCCTTGAGGCACCAAACACGTCATGTGGTGTTCCCGTATCAATGATCTTACCCTTGTCGATGTGGATGACATTATCTGAGAGTCGATAGATCTCACCCATGTCGTGGCTGACCAGCAGGGTTGTCAGGTTGAATTTCTTATGTAGTTGATAGATCTCTTCACGCAATACGCTGCGCATCTCGGCATCGAGGGCAGAGAGCGGTTCATCCAGCAACAGTATGCGTGGTTCCCGGATCAGCGCCCGAATAAGAGCAATACGCTGTTTCTGTCCACCCGACAGTGTATCCGGCTTGCGGTCTGCCAGTTGTTCCAGCGAGACCATCCCCAGGAGTTCTTGCATAAACCCGTCACCGTTTCTCCGCGATGCGGCATACCTGAGATTTTCGGCGACGGTCATGTTGGGAAAGAGAGCAAAATCCTGGAAAACAAATCCGGTTTCCCTTTTCTGAACAG
>DATFNI010000306.1:0-7433 GCA_035266485.1 Balneolales bacterium | reverse complement strand
TGTGCTCCCAGGGCACGCAAACCTTCCATATGCAGATTGACCGGGCGGGGCCCCCATGCACATCCGCCCGGAAGCGATACTTTAGCCTGGCCATACCGGCCCAACAGGGCCCCTAGCATGTAAAATGATGCACGCATCTTGCGTACCAGGTCGTACGGGGCTTCCAGGTAATTGACATTGCTGGGATCAACAGTGAGCGTATTGTGTTCTTCGTCAAAATCAACACGGGCACCGGTGACTCTCAGAACATTGTTGAATGTGTAAATATCTCTGAGACGCGGGACATTGGAAATGGTGGTCGGACCGTCAGCCAGAATGGCAGATGCCATCAGGGGCAAAGCGCCATTTTTGGATCCACTGACTGGAATGGTCCCTTTCAATGGGGTACCACCGTTAATGATAAATTTATCCACTTATATGAATTTCGATTAGCGTTGCATTTTTTTCTACCGAATCACCGGGATGCACGTGCACCCGGTCGATCTCTCCATCGGATGGGGCGGTCAGCTCGTTTTCCATTTTCATGGCTTCGAGAATGACCAGGGGCTCACCCTTTGTTATTTTATCGCCTTCCTGATGCAAGACATCGAGGATCTTGCCGGGCATGGGCGCCTTCAGTGCATTCTGGGCCGTGGCCAGTTGCTGGCTAAAACCGAGCGATTCAAGCAAAAGGCCCTGTTCATCCTTGATCCCGACCGAATAGTGCTGGCCGTTGAGCGATAAATGTACGACTCTGTTATCGATTGTAATATCGTCGAGGGTATAGGTCTTGAGTCCAAGACGAAGCAGGTAGCGGCCATCATTCAAAACCTCCAGGCTGTACGCCTGATCCTCGTTTCCATTCTTTATCAAATGATGTTCTTCATCGATGTCGAGCGACATCTTTTGATTTTTGATTTGTGCTTCAAATTTCATATTCCTGAACCTTTATAGTGTTGAGACCGGATCGGGTGGCCCGGAACGAAAACTGTTCCAGGTGATCCGTGTCGCAGTAAAATGTAGGCACGGGATTCTTGTTGTCTGAGGATTCAAATACCTGGATGAGTCCGGCGTCAATCAGGTTGATCAAATCGTCACGCAACTCTCCGGGCTGCAAACCTGAGTCATTTAAAAGTGAGTCATAGGATTCTGCAAATACCAGAAGTCCGATAATTTTTTTTTCACTTGGTAAGAGGGGTCTCATGAATACTGTATTCTGGAAAATCGTTATTATTTCTACTCAACTTTTATATCGCCGTATGTGATCAGGTTGTTGTTATTGTCGTAGATGAAAACCCGATGAAGTCCGATGGCCCCGGCATATGTGTTGTTGTCAGACAAGGACACCGAATTGAACGAAAAGTAAACTAAACCTGTCGGCAAGGGTGCCTGCGGCTGTGATGACAGTAATTGGTATTGACCGTTCACATTGCGTTTATACAGGTACATGCCGTTGATCGCCTGTATTCCGGTAACCTGAAGCTCGATAGTAACAATATCTGACTTCACGGGATTTGGATATGCAGGTGTAGAGACATACACATATCCCTGAAACATCGGGGCAATTCGCCAGTCATCGGGGTCTACCATACTTGAATCCACCTGCCCTTTTTGATTGGTATGGGTATACCCGCTGGGCGTGCGAAGCGATTGCCGTTCAAAATCGTTCTGACCGGCGTTGGAACTGCAGGATATTATTATCAATCCGGCTACGATACAGAATGAAAATAAGATCGTGCGTCGTAGTGTCATGGAGTTAAAAATACGTACCGTATTTGGCAGATTAGTTGTTAGTATTGAATAGTAAGTTATGGAAAAAAGAGTTCAGGTAAGAAATATTGTCCGGCAAATGACTCATTATACAACAAACAATAAAATCCTGTGGTTTCAATAAGGAATGTAACGTTGTATTTTTCCTCTCAGACGGATTTCAACAAAAGGAGTTTGAGACATGGTAACTATTTGTGGTATAAAAAATTGCAACACTATGAAAAAGGCCTTCAACTGGCTGGATGAGCATGAGGTGGCGTATGAGTTTCGTGATTTTAAAAAAGACCCGCTAACCGGGCAGGAACTGGATGAGCTTGTCCATTTCGTGGGCCTCGATGTGCTGGTCAATAAGAGAGGAATGACCTGGAAACGTCTGGGGCTGGCCGACAAAAATCTTTCGGACGATCAGTTAAAACAAGAGTTGCTTGATCATCAGACGATGATAAAACGCCCCGTACTCATCAGGGAAGATGATGCGGTAATGGTTGGTTTTGATGAGGATGCCTTCAGTGGTTTCGTGGAGGACGGGAGCGATCAATGAAGAGAATCCTGGCGACCGGCCTGTTGATTATTCTGACTTTTGGAGGACTAAGTAAACCCCTGCCCGCAAACCGGATGTATGTAAGTAATCGAGCGGATAACGATTCCATACCATTGGTCCGGCAACTATGGAAAGTGAGGGAACATCTTGTTTATTCGGTCAGGTACAGTTTTTTTAATCTCGGAACTGTTACGGTGGATGTACTGCACGACACTACCTACATGGGCAAAAAGTATCGCTACTTCCGGACAGAGATAAAAAGTAATCCATCACTGCCCTTTGTGGGCGATAAGGAAGAGGATTTTTACAGCCTGATGGCACGTAATGACACCATACCCTACGAGGTTCTCTACTGGAATGATGATGTCGATGATCATATCCATTTTGAATCGTTGTATAAGTTGAGGTATGATCTCGGCAAAGTGTATACCTTTAAAAGGAAGAAGAGTGACGGACCGCTCATCGCAGGTGATACGCTGCCGCTCAATCAGCCATCTATTTGCGGGCCGGCCTTTTTCTATCTTTCGAGAATTTATGCGGGCACGACAAAAAATGTCAGTATCCCGATTTATATCAATCAAAAGAAAGACTCTATTCAATTATTTAACACCGGCAAGTGGGATAAGATGCAGGTTGATGCATTTGGAGACAAACCCATCAAGGTTTTTGTGAGCAGTGGTGATGCGGGTTTCAACGGACCATTTGGTTTTCACGGCAAATTTACGGCCTGGTTTGCCGAAGACTCCCTACACGTGCCTGTAGCAACAAACCTGCATGTCTGGATTGGAAATGTTAAAGTAAGACTCAAATCATACACAGCATATAATTATGACTAATAACACACACCCGGTTGTCCGTGTTGTGCGGCTTCCCCATGCCAAAGATTTGCCATTACCCTCATATGAAACAGACCATGCGGCAGGAATGGACGTGCGTGCCGCCCTGGATGAACGCGTGACAATATGGCCCGGCAACAGAGCGCTGGTGCCAACCGGACTTAAGATCGAATTACCCCTTGGATATGAAGCCCAGATACGGCCAAGAAGTGGTCTTGCCATCAGGGATGGGATCACGCTGGTCAACAGTCCGGGTACGATTGATGCCGATTACCGGGGGGAAGTGAAGGTCATCATGATCAATCACGGCGACCAGGAGTTTCACATCAATCATGGGGATCGCATTGCCCAAATGATTATCGCACCTGTAACCCGTGTACAAATGCAGGCCGCTGAAGAATTGAATGAAAGTGAGCGGGGGGAATGCGGTTTCGGCAGCACCGGGGTGAAATAAATTAATTTTGAATTTTAAATTTTGAATTTTGAATTAAATTATCGTCCGGTTGAAGCGTTCTGTGGAGGGATAAATTGTGAGACACAGCCACGCGACAAAACGATTTATCTAATTTGCATTCTTAGAATATCAGGGCAATAATTGATGATATTACTGCCGTTGTATAAGCTCCTTAGTCCCTTCGAGTTTTCCCCCAAGACAATTAGCGTTCCAAGATTAACCGGCATATTATAACTATCTGATGGTCAAAAAAAAGAGATCGGCGCGGCCGGTTGCCATATTATTATCATTGCTGATACTGTTGCCCGTGCTGGGGTTTCTCCCGGAAACGAAGGAAAACGGTGATACGGTCCTGCACAGGAAGCTGATCCACACGTTCTGGAACAGGAAAGAGCACCTGAGATACCGGGTTAAATACGGTTTCATCACACTGGGGTATGTCATCGTGGATATTCTTCCTGATACGAGTTACCGTGGAAAGTACTATCGGGAGATGCGGGTGAAGATTAAAAGCAATCCATCTCTTCCTTTTGTTGGTAATAAAGAGGACGATTTTTACAGCCTGATGGCCAGGAATGACACACTGGCCTACGAAACCCTGTTCTGGATGAATGATATCGATGATAATGTCCACGACAAGACCGTGTACCGACTGCATTATGATGAAGGGAAGGTCTACAGTTACATCCGAAAAAAATCAGACGGGCCCCTGATCGCCAAAGACACCCTGGCGCTTGACAAACCCTCCATCTGCGGGCCTGCCTTTTTCTACGATTTCCGACTGTATACCCAGCCCGACGTTCAGGCCAGAATCCCGATTTATATCAACCAGAAAGAGGAAAAGGTTCAGCTGCATTGTGATGGTGATACGCGGAAAGAAAAAGTTGATGCCCTCGGCGACCGGCAACTTACATTGATCAAGAGCTCAGGAAATGCCGGTTTCAACGGTCCGTTTGGTTTTAAAGGTGATTTTTCAGCCTGGTTTACAGATGATTCACTTCGGATTCCCATTTCGGCGAATCTGAAAGTATGGATAGGCAGCGTAAGCGTTCACCTGGAATCCTATCGTCTGGAACCCGCGGCAGGGGAGTGACATTATGGGTATAAGTCGATGGAACACCATCATGCAACCTTATATCCCTATATCCTTATTTCCCCATTCTCAATACTCAATACTCACGACTCGCTACTATTCTTCGTAAACTTCTGTTTCTCTTTTTCAAAATCTTCATTGCTGATCAGGCCCTGCTGCCATAATCCGACGAGGTTATCCATGGAATCGAGTCCGCCAACTTTTACATCTTTATGCCACGTCCGGTCTTTTTCGAAAATTTCATCGGTCTTTTGAAACATCTTTTGTGCCATCTCGATGGCATGCTGAATTTCTTTAGGCGCCCGGATGCCAAGCATCTTAATTTTTTTCTGTTCGCCTTCAATTACCAGTGTACCGAGATCGGCCATCGTTTCTGACCAATTTGTGGTTACATACATTTTTTCTACATGACGAATTTGTATACTCTTCTCACGATTTTTCTTGTATGCGTGAATACTGTCATTTGTTATTACATACCGGATATTGTCTAAGCGGGATTTGTAGTAGAAAAACAAAAACAGGCCGATGCCGATAGGCATGAGAAGCACACTGACAATATAGGCGAGCAGGTTATAATTCCATTCCGGTTGAAATTCAAAGGCTTCTTTTGATTCAGGCATAACGAGAAAGCTATTTTAATATATAAGTAAATAGAATCGATTGATCAACTGCTGAACGTGTAACATCGCACTTTGTTTACCAAAGCCAACCAATTTTTTGTATATTTGATTCGTTTGATTGCGGTGGCTTCGGGCAGTGTAAAACCGTCACTCTAAAACTAACGAATTAACGTGAAATTCTGGAAGTATGGCGTCGCCATATGGCTAACCGCTGTAATCATTGCAGGTTTTCTGATCCCCATTCCCGAAATACCCATTCTTGAGCAATCGGCACGGAATTTGTTTTTCCATGTTCCCATGTGGTTTACGATGTCGATACTTTTTCTGATGGGACTGTATTACAGCATTCGGTATTTGAATGATCAGAATATGGAAATGGATCTCAAAGCCGTTTCGGCGAATACCGTGGGTGTCATATTCGGACTGTGTGGTCTGTTCACCGGTTCATTGTGGGCACGTTTCACCTGGGGGACATGGTGGACATTTTCGGAACCAAAGATGAACATGTCGGCTATGGCCCTTATGATTTACGTGGCCTATTTCATCCTCAGGTCTGCATTCAACGATCCGGATAAACGCGCTAAACTGTCGGCGGTTTATAATGTTTTTGCCGCCAGCACCATTCCATTTTTACTTTACATCATCCCGCGTCAATTGCCAAGTTTACACCCGGGTGCCAACGGAAATCCCGCTTTCAGTGACATGACGGCTCCTGTGATGCGGTTTGTTTTTTATCCCGCAGTTATCGGATTCATCGGACTCGCCCTCTGGCTGCGTGACATTCTGTTGCGATACATGAAACTAAAGTCAGTGACTGATAACAGTATCTGAATGATATTTACTTCATTTCTTCTACAACAAGACACGGCACAGGCCGTTGATACGCTTAGCAAAGCGGCTGATCCCAAATGGAAGGCGCTCAGCCAGATGTCGCAATCTACCACAATTATTCAGGATATGGCGTCTCATGATTTGATTTTTATTGTTCTTGGCGTTACGCTGATTATCTGGTTGATTTTGCTCTTCTTTATTATCAGAGTGGACCGCAAAGTGACACAACTGGAAAAGGAACAAAAAAAGACAGAATTATATAATCAGGAATCACTATGAAACCTAAAGTTATCTTCGGTGTCATCGCAATCGTCGGTTTCACATCTCTGTTGTTTTATAATTTTGGCAACAGTATAAGCACCTATGTGAATTTCGATCAGGCCAGCCACATGAATGGGTCGGAAAACATTCACGTAGTAGGCAGATGGGATAAAAATAAACCAGCTGTGTTTTCATCCGAAACCAAATCCTTCATCTTTTACATGAAGGACATGAAGGGCAACGAATGTAAGATTGTGTATTCAAAACCCCGTCCCAACAATTTCGATCACGCCAAGAGCCTGGTTGTCGTTGGGCAGATGAAAGATGGGATATTTTACGCTGACACCATGCTTCTCAAATGTCCGTCAAAATACAACGCTGACGGAAGCAACCTGAAAATGCCCAAGGCCACCAGCTAATGTTAGGTTTAATCGGTAAGACCTTTATAGACGTAGCATTCGTCTTATCTCTCGGAGCACTGTTTGCTTATTTCAAGGCCGGTAATAACGAGAACGATACCCGTTTTGAACGGTACGGCCACTATCTCTATGCAGCAACAGGTTTGCTCGTGTTCCTTTCCGGGGTTTTGTTACTGTACCTGGTATTGACACATCAGTTCAGGTACTATTATGTTTATGAGTACACCAGTAAAGAGTTACCGCTTCGTTACCTGATATCTGCATTTTACAGTGGTCAGGAGGGGAGTTTCATTCTTTGGATTTTCCTGACAATTCTGTTCAGCGGCATTGTTTCTCGGTTTACTTCCCGAACCTACCGCGCTCCGATGCTATTTTTTACGACTCTCGCGGTCGCTTTTCTGCTCTCAATGATTCTGGGGATTCAGGTTGGAAGCCTGCATGTCGGAGCCTCCCCATTCCGAACGTTGTCGGAGGCCATGCCCAATGCACCATTTATCAGGGCACATCCCAATTATGTGCCGACAGACGGCACCGGGCTCAACGACTTGTTGCGAAGCCCCTATATTCTGATTCACCCGCCGATCCTCTTTTCCGGTTTTGCCATGATGACCATCCCGTTCTCATTTGCA
>DATFNI010000305.1:0-3540 GCA_035266485.1 Balneolales bacterium | reverse complement strand
GTCGGTGTTATTGTTGAGGATGGCATTATGGCCGGGAGAGTATTCGTCGAAAGCGGCATCATAGAGCCATAACCCGGCAGAACCGCTGTGTTGAATGGTGGTATTGTACAGGGTGGGATTATCATGGTAGGCCACCACTCCTACGGTGCTGTTGTCCTGGATCATACAATTGTTCAGGGTAAAGGAACTGTTTCCTCCGGTGCCGTCATTATTCCCACCGGAACTGATGCCCCGCCAGCCGTTGCGAAAGGTGCAGTTTGAGAAGGTGTTATTCTGGCTGAGTATTCCCACGTTCTTGTTCCCTCCGTCAAAAAGGCACCAGGTAAATTGGTTGCCACTCCCGTTCATGTATATCTGTCACCATGCCTGGGAGGGATCGAGACGTTGAAACCGGATGGGCTGACTGGAGGTTCCGTTGGCTGTAATTTTAGAGCCCGGCTCGACTGTAAGTTCCTTACCCGAAGCAAAGCCCAATATTGTACCTGCATCGATGGTCAGTGTTGCATTTGATGATACAGATACATTGCTAGTAACTCTATAGGCTCCATCAAGTGTGCGATTACTTGTGATGGTTCCACTTAAAGAATCGGGAAAAACTCTTGCTGCATATGCCTGTTGATGTCCGGTTCGGTTATCGTTCCAGCATGGTATGATTAAATCTCCCATTGATGTAATTCCAAGATAGTCTCCCATATAACCAGGAGCGGTGTTAGGCACTTGAGATGGTGTAAAAGCCACATCACTAACCTGATAATTTTGGAAAGAAGCTCCACCATCCGTTGAGCGTCCTATATAAACCTGCGTCTGGACATTATTGGTGGGATCGATCCGGCTGTCATAAAACACCACGTCTACTCCGCCTTGTGAATCTACATGTACCCAGGGTTCCCATTTGTCTGTTTGAGAGTTGTCATCGTTTACCTGCACTTTACTGCTCCAATCTGCGCCAGAATCTGCTGAGCTGATGCAATAGATGTAAGGATAAGTGTGAGAAGTAGTATTAGTGGCGTTATCCCAAACGATATAAATTTTCCCCCTGTTTGGCCCGGAACTTCGGTCCACATCCATCGATGGAAAGCTTTGAACACGAATTTCAGTTCCTTTGTTAAGATGTCCTCTTATACCGGAAAAGGCCTGTATGGATAACCTCTTGGGCGTACCCCACGTTTTGCCCCCATCGGTGGACTTATTGAAGCCGATAGCTGATTCGTATCCTGTACTGGAATCATAAATGGACCATGCAGCATATAATGTGCCATTGGGACCAACTGCTAAGCATACGCCCTGTGCCAAATAATATCCACTGGAACCGCTTATCTCACGGAGTGGTCGCGAGAAACTTGTACCTCCATCTGTGGACCGGGAAAATTCGATTGCATGCGGCGATTTGTTGAAATCGGTCCAGGCAATATAAATATTACCTGTATTAGGACTCGAGGCATTATCATCTATTGTCAAGTATTCCTTATCTAGAGTACTATCTGGACCGGCAACTCTTTTAGCTGATCCCTATGATACCCCGCCATCTGTAGATTTCTTGATCATAACACTGCTGGAGTCAACTACATTTTGACCACGTGAATTTTGATGGAAACGAACTCTCAAATAACTAAAAAAAGCATGACCACTTAAATCGTAGACTACCTCCGGATCAGAGAGAAAAGTTGTATTAGTATTAATAGTATTATTAAGGATATCATTTCCTGACCAATTTATCCCTCTATTTGTTGAATAGTAGTATCCCTGATTCGACTCAACGGGACTCACATTTTGTATAACGGTATTATCACCAACAAGTATGTGATCTCCATATGTTACAATTGACATTTCACTCTGATCAACGTTTGCATTAGGATGTAAGGTAATGTTGGGATAATTAGATGGCGTTGATTGAACCGTCGAAGACGTTGTGGCAAGAGGGGAGGATTTACTCGAACTTTCCGTTCCAGTAATATAAGTATACTTCCATGCTCGTTGCGAAAATGACGGTCTAACAAACAGGGTCAATAGAAATAATCCCTGGATTCCAAAACATACAAATAGTTTTTTCATTTTGATTCCTCCCATCATTTATTTCAGGTTTAAAAATCTTCGAAAATGTCATCCCGGACTGAAAGGTCAACGACACGTACACCTATACCTGGCACATCAGATTATCTTCCCGACCTGGTATATAAACCGCCGTTAAGGTCATCTCCCCAACCACAGTATATTTTATTATTGGTTGTGTCAATTGCGATACTTTGAACGCCTCCGGAATCAGGCAAGCCCTCACTGAAGTCCGTCCACAACCCGCCACCGTTTGTTGACTCATAGCAGAGATGGCCATGGGTACTATATAAGCCAAGAAACAGTTGGTCCGGATTTTTGGGGTTAATAGCGATCGACCATATTTCCCGGTTCCGGGTACTCAAACCGGTATCCATCTCCTGCCAGTTTTTTCCTCCATCGGTGGTTTTATATACTCCACCCTGATAATTACCTTTTGAAGAGGGAACGATACCGGCATAAACCGTTTCCGGGGATTGGGAATCAATTGTAAGCAGAGTGGGGGAGTCTATATTAAATCCTAAATTGAGTATTTGCCAGCTTTTTCCCCGATCCGTACTCTTATAGATCCCGGAGGTATACCCGGCATAGATAATGTGATCATTTGAGGGGTTAATGGCCAGCGAAAACAGCTCACCCGGACCTGGCCTGGGGATCGAATCCCAGGTTTGTCCACTGTCATCTGAACGCATTATGGTTCCCGGGGATACCCCTGCATATACTGTTTGGGGATGTACCGGATCAAACTGGACCACCGGAGCATGGCCTTTCTTCCCAATAAATAAAATCTTCGAACCTTTCCCCCCATTAGTCAATTTAACAATATCGTTGAGATTATAGTCTGGCCAAATAGCCATTAATTTTGTTGGGTCTGCAACAGAAGCATACAAAATATCTGAGTTCTCCGGATCAACACTAATAGCTCCAAATGCAGCTGAGAAATTATTTATGTAATTCCAGGTGTGACCGCCATCAATGCTTCTCAAAATTTCACCACCTAAGGCATAGACCGTATCGGGGTTATTCCGGTAAATATTTATGGCAACAATAGATTGTCCGGCTGTTCCGTCGGCAAGCTGCCAGCCAGGGATTTCCGCTATATTATCACTGCATCCTGCACCTGTCATTAGGATTAGTGTTACCGCAAATATTGAAAGCTTTACAGAAAACATTTCAGTTTTTTTATTCTGAACCCTACACTAAGTTATGAGGAAGTAGACGTGTAACAGAGATTCACTAAAACCGCTTTTATGATCTTCTCTTTTTTCCGGTTTTTACGTTTCGGGCGTCACGTCTTTTCACGGGGCAAAACGTTCTTTTATGCACAGCCGTTGACAGAACTTGGATTTATCAATAGCTACATTACATAAGTGATCCTATCTATAAAAATCTGAAAAAGCAAGTAAAATTTATGTTAAAATCGGATACAAACGGTTGAACTTTCTGCTTTCGTTTGCCGGTCAATACCTTACGGGTTTTATGTAATGGCCG
>DATFNI010000304.1:0-10895 GCA_035266485.1 Balneolales bacterium | reverse complement strand
AACATCACAAAACTTTCAAAATCCTTGCCTGCTCCAAAACGGGAGGAGCCCAGCGCGGCACAGTTGGCATCGTTTTCAACGCGGCAGTCAAAGCCGGTGCGTTTTTTCACTTCCTTGCTCAGATTTACTATGTCCCAGCCCGGGAAATTCGGCGGGGTGGATACAGTCGTGCGGTCCCACGAAATGATACCCGGCGATCCGATGCCAACGCCAACCGGTTTATCATTCTCAGCGAACCCGGCGGCACGCATCACTGCAACACTTATTCTGTCGAGCACATAATCGCACCCGTTGTCAGCCTCTGTCAGAATGGAAAATTTCTCAATAATACCTTTCTTATCATCAACGAGGGCCCCTTTAATGTTGGTCCCACCCAAATCAATACCAATACCTAACATTATTATGCCGTTTAACTATTAATGATCAAGAGCCGTCTCTTTTTATAGAAAAAAAGATGTGGCCCTGGTTACTTTACTTTTACCCGATAAACCGTTTCACCTTTTCGGCGCATACCATACTCTTCCCGCGCAATCTTTTCAATCAGTTGCGGGTTGTTTTTCAAATTGTCAATCTTTTTGTTGAGCTCCTTGGTTTCCTTCTTTAACTCTGCCGTTTTCTCAATCAGATCTTCTTTTCGCCGGCTCAGTTCGTAACGCGACCAAAAGCTGTACGTGTCCAGGAATCCGAACCAGATTACCAGGAACAGCGCCAACAGAGTCAATAGGAATGATTTACGCCATCGTAAAGGATTCAGCAGTTGCGTATTCATAAAAAGAATTGCATCCGGTTTTCTATTGTGTAGATGGCCCTAATATGCTTGTTTTATGATTCAGAAACAACGAAAACAGCTAAAACATCTCTATCTCATCGTGTACACAATCCTGCAAATCATGGTTCCCGTACAATACGTTGATTCGATCACGCCTGAATCCCGCTGTGTAGCATCTTTTTCAGCGACTGAACTTTCAATAATAAGGTGATACAACTGCCTCCAACAGGACTGTAAATGCGCAGGCTGAATAAAATTCCCGTCTTATAAATAAAATTTGAAACGAAAGTCACGTTTATTGTATTAAATAGACGGAGCCACCTATATGCATCTATTCTCCTTTCCCTTTCTATTAAAAATGATTCACGACTTCCCCGTTTGTTTGCATTATGAAACGTTTTTTCATTCTGACCTTGTCTATTTTCTTTATACTTGTCTTTACAGCTGCCTGCCATAAAACCACTTCATGGGATTCAGGTGACAACGGTCAACCCAAAATCCTGTGGGGTATCGGCGACGAGATAAAGAGTGCGGAGCAGACGCCCATATTCCAGAGTTCACCGGTGCACATGATCACCAGCTGGTATAATGGCCCGTCCGACACCACGTGGATGAAAAATTACATAAAAAGCTCGACGATCTCCGATCTCTATGGCAAAGGATACGCGCTGGAATTGGTGGTATGGCTTGCCAATGAACCTGCATATGCCATCAGTCCTGATTTTCAGCACGATGCCGCACTTTTGGCTCGCATCTTCAGAGGAAACGGCCCCAACTACGGCCCGCTATATGTCGTCCTTTTTACAGAGTTTGAAACGTACTCTAACGACTCGACCTATTTCCCAAAGCTTAAAGACGCTTTTTTGAATGCAAGGGACACAATCAAGGCTGTATACCCTAAGGCTGAAGTTGCTCTGGGATTTGGGGGTTACGACTGGTCCGGCATCAAACATGTGAATTTGAAAAACTGGGAGGTCGAGGCACTGAAAGCAGGCGATTTTGTGGCCGTTCAGGAAATGCATTACCCGGAAGACGTCGATCTTATGATCAGCCAGGTCCGTAATTCGGTCCGGCAACTGGGATCATACGGAAAGCCGGTGATGATTTCCCATTTTAGAATAACGCCGAAAAAAAGGGACACGCCACAATTACCGGCCAACGCCTTTGACTATTTTGTAAAAAAAATGTTCAACTGGCAATCCCTGGATACCCTGGCCAGGGAAGGGCTGTTTTCTGTGGGTTTTATGAATGGGCATTATATAAACGATCCCGGGCCGGCCTATTTCAACATTAGAAACGTTATTGTGAGGCATGCATCCCGAAATCCAAATTTACCGGGACAGTAACGAAACAAGCCGAAAGGAGCTGAACATAGCAGATTTTTTGATATGAGCGGATCCCTATCTTGTCTCGCGATCTTTATCTGTTTATATTTGGAGTCTTCACACAGATGATGTGATGCGCCCGTAGCTCAACTGGATAGAGCGTCTGGCTACGGACCAGAAGGTTGAGGGTTCGAATCCTTCCGGGCGTACAAAAACCCTTGTAAGTAATTGGCTTGCAAGGGTTTTTTTGAGAACTACATGGATATAGCAAAATTATCCGCAGTTAACCCTTATCATCTGAAGTAGCCCTCCCATATATTGTAGAATTATCCTTAATCGCTTCTTGAACTGGCATCTTTTTTTTCCCCAGAATGAGTGAATGGGCATAATTTGCCCCATGCTTAGGATCCTCTTCTTCTGATACTGGTTGATGAATTACCTTTTGTTGCCAGGCTTCTTCTATCTTACCATTATTTTTAGGATTCCTTGGATGCTTTATCTCCTCACAGACATTAATTGCAATAACTATTGTTTTTCCCTCATCTATATGAAATGAGGTGAAAGGATCTGGTCTATACTTCATCCAGTCACAAGACAAGTCTTTAATATGGAATATAGAAATTGGTATATCTTCTTGGTCGTCGGGAAATGCCGCAGGATAGACATACTTAAATAATGTTTCCCCGTTAGGAATTTCACTCATCGACCAAATGCTCGTAAACTTCTAATAAATAGGGTTTAATGTGTGTCGATTCTTTGTCCACACTATAAAAGGTATCATCAATCATTACATCAATTTCTATCTCTTCGTCATTCATTATAGAGATAAACATACCATTAAATTTATCTGGTCTCAATTCAAGTGTAATCCCACCTGTGGGAATCGGCCCCATAATTATTTTAGGTATTGGAATTTCAAACCTTGCAGACAACCAATTTTTAAATGAATCTAAAATAAATTTTGAATCATCTATTGCTTTTCTATTGGGGGCCTCTGATTCTCCTGATATCCAATTATCTAGCCCTTCTAGGGTATCTAAATATTCTTTCCGTTTATTGATGAATACGTTAAAATGTTGCAGTTGGTATTTTTTCTCGTCTAATGAACCCTGCACACACCAAGTATTTAGATTTGCAACACTCTTATATTCATGTTCTTCAAAAAATGAATAACTTTCGCTTGGTGTAGCTATTAGCTCATCATTACTCTCAGAAAAAAATGACCCGGATACTAACATTGTAGCATTCGACTCTATATCATCAAAGATATCATTCATAAATTTTTCTGATTTATTTATTTCCACTTCTCTAGCAATTCAGGTTTAAAAAAATCTTTAAAGATTGCTAACTGCTTTTTATGCGCCTTTTCAAACCAATGATCTAAATTCTTAAGATCTTCATGGCCTCTCAAAGTATATTGAAATCTCAAAATTTGCTTTTCATCAATAGTCATTCCTGTTCTTAGCTCCAACAAACCATATCCATTTAACTCGGGGAGTTTGTATGTTAATTCCGATACGAGATTATTGACTACATCAATATTCATTATTGGTAGACTTATATTGAACAATTGATCAATATCACTCAAATTACTTATATAATCTTGCCATTTAATCCTATCTTGATACGTCAAATCATAATAATCAACGGTTAACAAATCATCTTTTGTTGTAGATGTATATTCTTTAAGTACATTATCAAACTTTTCTTTTATTGATTTAAACCCAGGATATTCACCAACATCTTTATCGTCTCTCCTAATCCAATTAAAAAGAATCTTGTTAGATTGATATTGGATTAAAAATTTTGCGTCCCTAGTTCTCTGAAAGACCCTAAAAGGGCCTACCTTATCATTTTCAATTTCAGTTATATGTTTATAAGCTTCTAATTTTTGATTAGCTAATGGATTTTTAAGCTCAAGAATTGGATAAGCATTTTTAAAAATTTGTGTGAATGTAAAAACATCCTCAAGCTGCAACACTTTTTTCTTAAATGTAACACCTAATATAACTTCAGAAACAGGTGCTTGCCTGAACTCGTTATTATTCAATATTATATCTTTTGGTTTACTTACTTATGTGCAATTATTAATTCGAATATAGTAATAACGTCAGCATTGTAAGATTAGTTTTATACCACAACATAAAGACACTGAGTTATGAGACTATAAAGCAAGCCCTGCGGGATAGCCTCAACTTTCTCATACGCCCCTTGCATATTAACTACTCAATATAGAAGATTGGAAATTAAAGTAAACTCCTATTTCAATTGAAAAGTTTTAGTTCGTATTCACTCACTGAAGGGTAACTCTATTGGTTTTAGAAAAAGGGATACATTGCTACACCCCTTCTTTTTCCAAAAACCCTTACCGATGGTTTCCAAACACTCGGCAAAGGAAAAACATTATCATCTACCATAGCCAAATTCCCTGCACTACATCGCAGGAATACTTGGTATTGTATTATTCGATTTAATTGTGTATACTGTGTATATATAATTTATGGATTACAATTTTATACTCTCACAAACCGATAAGCGCCCCATGTATCAACAGATCATGGAGCAGATTAAGCAACGGATAGCGGTTGGTGACTGGCCGGCCAATACTCTGTTACCCTCTATTCGAGAGTTGGCAACAGAGATAAAGGTCAGCGTTATCACCGTTAAACGTGCTTACCAGGAGCTGGAGCGTGAAGGCGTAATATCCACTCAACAAGGCAAAGGAAGTTGGGTGAATGAATCGCAGGATTTACATGTGCTTCAACGCGAAGAATTACGGCAGCATGTGCAACAAGCCGCCAATTTGGCAAAATCCCTGAATTTATCAGAGAACGAACTCTTACAATTGATAAAAAAGTATACCTGACAACAATGAACACACCTTTGGCAGTACAGTGTGATGGCATCACCAAACAGTATCCGCATTTTCAGTTGCAAAATGTAGACCTGTCTTTCGAACAGGGCACTGTCATGGGTTTGGTGGGGCCCAACGGTGCGGGGAAATCGACGATCTTACGAATTATTATGGGCCTTGTGGGGTCAGAAAGCGGCTCCGTCAAAGTCCTGGGATATTCCATGCCGGACGAGCAGATTGCAGCAAAACACAATATCGGTTTTATCGCCGAAGACATGCGTCTCTACGAGAGTGAAACAATTGCTTTCCACATGGATTTTATCAAATCAATTTTTGACTCATGGGACGATGAATACGCTGCCACCCTGTTGCGCCGCTTCGATCTTACAAAAGAACAAAAGGTGAAAGGCTTGTCACATGGGCAGCGGGTTAAAGCCACCTTGTTATTAGCGCTGGCGCGTCGCCCGCATCTATTGGTATTCGACGAACCAACGACAGGATTAGACCCGGCAGCGCGAAAAGAGGTTCTGGACGAAATGATGAATGCCCTGGAAGATGAAACCCGGTCCATTCTTTTTTCATCCCACAACACCTTGGATGTTGAACAAATCTCTGACTATATCACCTTCATTTACGATGGGCGGATTATCGAATCCCGGGACAAGGAGGAGTTCCTGGATGGCTGGAGAAGATTGCGTCTCATAAATATGGAAAATAATCGCTTGCCCGATTTATCAAACATAAGAGAAATACAAACAAGCGGTAAGCTGTGTACTGTTATTGTAAACAATTACAGCGACACCATTCGTGAACGATTCAAAAGCGCCGGCTTGTCCGTGGATACTATTGAAAGATTAACCTTGGAAGAAATCTTCCTGAGTAATGTGAAATACGCAAAGGGGGGTTCGGCATGACTAACCCGATCGTTTACAAGCTAATCAGTAATGATCTGAAAATTAACCGGACACCAATCCTGATGTGGTCGCTTGCTGCCGTTGTCGGCATAGCGGTGGCGTATTTTATTCCAGGCCTGGTAGCAGCAAACATCGGATTTTGTGTGTTAGCAAGCGCAATAATCGGGGTGGGAATTCATATGATAGCTCACACCGTGTTATTCGAAAATGTAAAGGGAACACACATTTTTATTATGAGCTTGCCCGTAAACTTCAAGCAATATACCGTGGCTAAGCTTTCGGTTAACACACTGGTGTTTTGGGGTATGTGGGTATTGTTTTCGGCTGCCTGTATCTATGTGACATTTTCGCGCAGCATATTGCCGATGGGCAGTCTGCCAATGATGCTGATGGTTCTGTTGGCAATGTTGCCGGTCTATTCTTTGATGCTGTCAATATGTGTTTTCACGCAATCCATAGGTTATACCGTCATTACAGCCGTGACCTTAAGCTCCGCTACATCCGTCTATCTCTGGAAAATTGTTTATTTAGATTCTGTTGGCGCCTATGTGTGGGGAAACCAGGCTGTTTGGAATAGCACTGTTTTTAGCATCATGATTGCACAGGTACTGATCGCCATGATTATTCCTGTGATAACAGTCATTGTCCAATTCAGAAAGAAAGATGTCATTTAGTTGTTATGTCACTCAAATAAGGAGACCTACTACCATGCATACCGTTAATAAGTATCTTACCGCGACTTTATTTTTGATTGCAACATTTGGATTTGCAGTTAAATCGCATAGCCAATCAACCGAAGAATCAGCGGCCAATGGTTTACCGCTGCCAAGCGTGTTGTTTAAAAAACACATCGAGGCCGTTGGAGGTGAGCAGTTGCTCCTGGCGCATACTACAAAAACCATTCAGGGCAAAATGAGTATCAAAGCCATGGGTATTGAAGGCGATCTGCTTGTGATTGCAGCAGCGCCGAACAACATTATGACGACCATCGGGTTAGGACAATACGGACAAAGCCGTTCGGGGTATAATGGTACAATTGCCTGGAGTATGGATCCAATGTCGGGCAACCGGATTTTAAAAGGCGAGGCCTTGCAGCAAATGATCAAACGAGCCGATTTTTACGGTAATGATGTACACTTAGGCAAAGGTGCCGTCAAACAGGAAACAGTCGGAATAGTGACCTTTGGTGAGGACAAACAATTCAAAGTCTTACTGGTAAATGCCGACGGAGAGGAAAGCTATCTGTATTTCTCTAAAGAATCCGGCTTGCTGAGCGGCATGGACAGTATGGAATTAAGCATGACGGGAAAAGTGCCTACGCAAACTCGTCTGAGCAACTACGTTGAAACCGACGGGATAAAAACAGCACACCGAATTACCAGTTCACAAAACGGGGTACTAACGATCATTGAAATAGATTCCATTTCATATAGCACCCTGGCTGATAATGCCTTTGCTTTGCCCGCAGAAATTCAAAGTCAGGTTGGTAAATAACGGTTGCTATGTGCGAGGCCACTGTGAAAGTCAGAACATTTTTTCAAATAGTGCTGTGTGTATTTGCTGTAATCTGCTGGTTCAGCGTAACGAATGTGAAGAGCCAGAATGCGGTCACACTGCAGAATACGGCGACTCATTTATTGTATTCGAAGCAACTCCAGCAGCATTATTTGATTGATGTCTTTCTGCCCAAAGGGTATCAGCCTAAAAAATCTGAATACCAGTTCCCAAAATATCCGGTTATTTACGTTCTGAATAGCCGGCCGAATGCGGTGATGGCTGCAATGATTCGACACGTTTCTGAAATGTCGAGAGAGATCATTGTCGGGATCGGTTTTGCAGACAAAGACGGTAAACCCGTTGGTTCATTTGCAGCCTATACCCGTGATCTCACTCCAACTCCGGATGACGATTGGGCGCAGGCATCAACGGCCGGACCAGGAGGACGCGCAGAAGACTTTATTCATTTTATCAACGATGAAGTGAAACCGCTCATCAATAAGACCTACAACATAAATAAATACAATCAGACATTAGTAGGACACTCTTTTGGCGGGTTATTTGGCCTGTACGTTTTGTTCAATCACAGTGATTCTTTTAATAGGTATGTCATTGCCAGTCCGTCTTTGTGGTGGGATGATGCAGTAATGTTCAAGATGGAAGAAAAATACGCGAGCACACATACAAACCTGGCTAAGAAGGTATTCCTTTCTGTCGGCTCAAAGGAATTAGCAAGCGGTCCCCAGGGAATGATTGATAATGCCAGGAAAATGGCTGAGAAGCTTAAAAGCAGAAACTACCCGGATTTGAAGCTGTCGTTTAAGATTTTCGAAGATGAGACGCATGTGTCTGTAGTTGGCATTTCTATTCAAAAAGGAATTGAGGCAGTGTTTCAATAAACGAATGCCGCTTAAAGTGAAAGACAGACGTTTAAGTGAAATTAAAATACGATTCACTTGGCAGCAGCTAACGAGTGTTTCAAGTCGGACTTACCGAATACCTGGAACAAGTGGACGCGAGTTGGGTCTTTTATTTTCACAATCTCATGCCATGCAACTTAACTGATAATCGTTTTTAAATAAAGCCCGGCAAAGTTTTTGGCAAAGCATTTTTAACACTAACTAAGAGTCCCTCGTGTTATCTTACCTATCAGCAATATTAATTTGAGCATGCAGAGGGGGATGACATGAATAGAGTTGATGACATGCCATTGCAACAAGCCCTTTAATTGGTGAAACTCCCTGAACTACTATACAACTATGACGAAAAAACAGATAAAACGAATACTCAGAATAGTATTACTTGTTGGAACCATAATCTCCATGTTCTTCGTACCATGGATTTTGGTTAAAACGTGGTTAGCACCACTACCGGATACAGTTCAGGAACAAGTAAATAACGCCATTGGTCTTGGGTTTGATGGGATTATTGTGTACGTAGATGAGGCGGGCAAACCACCGGCATTTTATGCAGCCGGCTGGAAAAACAGGGAGAAAAAGATACCGGCCGACCCGCATGCCCTATTCAAGATTGCCAGTATCGGCAAGTTGTATGATGCTGTGGCTATTACCAAATTGGTACATGACGGACGTTTGTCTTTGGACAGTACACTTGCCAGGTACATACCGGAACTGGCGGGAAGAATTCAATATGCGGATAAAATAACCTTGAGAATGATGGTGGAGCATCGGAGTGGCATTCCGAATGTAACCAATACTCCAAATTTTTGGACAAACCCACCCAAAAGCAGTAAAGAAGCGATTGAACGAGTACTCGATTTGCCGGCTGACTTTGAACCAGGTGAAGACTATGAATATTCAAACACCAATTATTTATTGATATCTGAAATCATTAAAAAAGTAACGGGAGAGAGCCATTTCCAATATATCAAGGAGGCAATTTTGAACCCTCTCGGACTAAAACATACCTTCGGTTCGATTCATGATGTAAATATGGACGATGTGATGAGCGGCTATTACGTTGGCGTAGACCATGATATAAAGGATGTTGATTATGGCTCTATGTTGGCTACAGCACAGGATGTGGGTATATTCTTGCGGGCATTAAACGATGGCTCATTGTTTGATAAAGGGGAACAGGAAATCTATTCCTCCATTTACGTGTACAATCATACAGGCCTGGTTCCCGGCTATCAGAGTATTGCAAAATACCACAAAGACATCGACACGGTTGTCATTCAATTTGTGAACACAACCAATTTTGATGGATACACCTGGAACTTATCGGAAATCGTATATAATCGTATTGTTAAAATTCTGAGAAGGAAACTGGGTACTTAACTATTAAATTTTTTTGGTGAGTCTTGTGACTATAAACAAACCCACCGCAATAGTCCCAAACCCAAAACCCGCCTTATTCCTTCACGATATACATATCCCTGAATTTCACGGGCAAGCCTTCCATCTGGAATCCTATATATCCTGGTTTTAACGTGACATTCGTGGCCTTGTTCTGGAAAACACCATTCACATAAACCATCACGGAGCCGCCTTCGCAGACTACTTTGCACGTATTCCATTCTCCAATTGGCTTCTCGCTCGGTTTATTCAGAATGGGGACCACGCCTTTCGGTTTATTTTTTGCCTGAGGGAAGAAGGTCCCTTTCATGGAAATGAAATCGCCGGCATGCTGATTTTTATAGTTAACCTGGATGCATTCGGGCCACACGACATCCGGTTTTTGAATGTATATCAAAATACCACTGTTACCGTTTTCCTGGGGATTAAGCCATGCCCATTCAGCATGCAAAACAAAATTACGGTATTTCTTTTTCGACCTGATATAGCCCGCCTCGTGTGACCGGAAGATGATAGCACCGTCGCTGATTTCATATAACTTTTTATGATAATCCGCTCTATTTCTCCATATGAATTTCAGGTTTTTCAGGCTCTTCCCGTGAAATAAGTAAACGGTATCCCTTGCTGCTTTTCTGGTAACAATATTCGGATTTATCGCGAAGGCATACGTCTCATTAGTCGTTATACCGCAAACAAAAACCAGTAATAAAGCGAAGACGATGCTTGCTTTTGCTATTCCTTTAGCACGTGTTAGTAATTCCGTCATTTTTTATTCCCCGTTGAACATGGCCGTGAGTTGAACAGGTTCAGTATAAGAATTTTCACATTCCGGATATAGTGATAAGAGTGGATGCTCCCTGAGAATGTTATATAGGAACCGGACCCGGATGAAGATCGATACCTTTCCGCGGCATTATGCAGCCAGACCGACCAGAGCTGGGGACCTGACATTAACGACGCCAAACCTTACCCCGGAGATGCACCATTTATGGTATAACGGTAATATTTGATCAATTTGATATGTCAGGGCTACCTGGTTGACATACCAAAAAACCCCGGCGGCTGACAGGGTAACAATCATAGCTACGATGGATTCCTCCACTCCATCCACTCGGTCGGAATGACATTAGGGGGATTTTTTTACGATTTGTTATCTCGAACTCACGTTATTCAGCTAAAATTTTTTGGTTCGGGAGCGTGACGCGGTTGCCAATAAGC
>DATFNI010000303.1:0-3530 GCA_035266485.1 Balneolales bacterium | reverse complement strand
TGTGCAAAATAATAGTCGGGTTCATAGAAAATTACATGGCCCAGCCGCGCTCCGATCACCGTGCCAATCATAATATAAGTCAACAAAGATTCGAGACGTTGACGGGGGACGCCCGCATCGTTGAACATCCTGACACCCAGGTAGTAGCCCAGCAGAAACGCCATGGCGAACATGACTCCGTACCATCGGATCGTCACGGGACCGAATCTGTGGATGACCCACCAGCCGAGAGGGATGGTCAGTATCTGGCCCACGATCAGGCTGCCGATGATCAACCCTATGATCCAACTTGCCGGCAGTGTGATCATCTCATCTTTATGGGGTTTGTGGCCGAGCTCCTTCAGCTTCTTTTTTTCCAGGTAGCTGTAGCCCACGAAGTACAAAATGACCGCGAGTATTAACCCGACAACACTGACTGCAAAGGGTAGATGGACCTGACCGGATTTGAACAATACAGGAGATCCATCCCAGACAAAATATTTGCTATTGGGCATTCAGTGTCCTCATACAACTTTATAGATAGTGCCTTTTGGAGTATCCTCGAGGGCGATTCCAACTTCGGTTAACCGATCACGGATGCGGTCTGCCATCTCGAAATTTTTATTTTTGCGTGCTTCATTGCGAAGGCCGATCAGAACCCGCATAACGGAATCCAGCTTTTGCTGCAGATGGCCACCATCCTCCGTGGCATCCGGCCAGATGCCAAGTACACCGTTGACGAAATTTTCTAGGAATGATTTTAACTCGGACAGATTGACTGGTGCCTCACCAGATTGGATACTCTTGCGGAGGGGGCGAAGCTTTTCGAAGAGAATCGCAACGACCTGAGGTGTGTTGAAGTCATCATTCATACGTGCTTCAACCTCAGCGCGAAATTCATCTATATTGAAATCTGCACCGGAACCTTCTTCGGCATCCATAATAGTCCGGATGATCTCAAACAGGTTATTCATGCCGGCTTCGGCTGCCGATAGCGCCTCTTCCGAGAAGTCGCTTGGACTACGGTAATGGCTTTGCAAAAGGAAGAAACGGATGACCGAGGGCTCCCAGGCCCGTGTCAGGAGTTTGTGGTTGCCGGTAAAAAATTGTTGTAATGAAATTGCATTACCCAGCGATTTGCCCATCTTCTGACCGTTGAGGGTCACCATATTATTGTGCATCCAGTATCTTACAAATTCCTTTTTGTTGGCGCCTTCACTCTGGGCAATCTCACACTCATGATGAGGAAACTGGTTTTCAAGTCCACCTCCATGAATGTCGAATGTCTCGCCCAGGTACTTGGTCGACATGGCGGAACATTCCACATGCCATCCGGGATAACCAACACTCCATGGTGATTCCCACTTCATGAGATGTTCCTGTTGGGCTTTCTTCCAGAGAGCAAAGTCCTGAGGGTTATGCTTGTCGCCGGCTGTTTGTATGCGTGTACCTGAGACCATCTCATCGATGTTCCGGCCACTCAGTTTCCCGTAACCGGGATCTTTGGTGACATCGAAATAGACGTTGCCATTCTCTTCATAGGCATATCCATTTTCCACAAGACGTTTGATCATCTCAATCTGATCAGGAATATGTCCGGATGCCCGGGGTGAGATATCAGGTCGCAATACACCCAGGGCGTCCATATCTCTGAAATAAGCGTAAGTATACTTCTCGGCGATTTCCATTGGTTCAAGCCGTTCGGTTCGTGCCTGTTTTTCCAGCTTGTCCTCGCCCTGATCGGCATCGTCGGTAAGGTGACCAACATCGGTTATATTCTGGACATATCTCACCTTATAGCCAAGGTACCTGAAGTATCGGACGACGATATCAAAGGCTACATAACTCTTCGCGTGCCCCAGATGCGGATCACCGTATACCGTTGGTCCACAAACGTATATACCGACAAACCCCTTGTGAAGAGGCTCGAAACGCTCTTTCTGGCGGTGTAATGTATTATAAATGGTTAGTTCAGCCATAAAATGAGTTCATACGTAAGAGACTTCCGCGCAAAAGATACAAAAGCCTATGAAGGTAAAACAGTCACAAAAATCAGTAATCGACAGACATTTACAAAACATTTACAACAAATTTTAGTGGCCCATGCCGGTTGAAACGTTCTTATGCCTCATAGATTTCATAAAAAAAGCTGCCTAAAAAGAAACAGGCAGCTTTAGAAATAACTTCCGTCCATCAGACATATACATCGAAACTGATTAATAATGAATATCTCATGGCTGATGTCTAAAATCTATAATCTCACATCTAAGATCTCCTGACGATATCCCAGGTCCAGTCAGTGCCCATGTCAAGTTCAAATCCCATATTAACCGACAGGGCAGCCATAGCTTCCAGATGCCTGGCATTTTTGAGGCGACCGCAATCGACCGGCCGGAATCCAATATCCTTTCCAAGTTGGACAGCGATTGATTTTGCGGAATCATCATCACTACAATAAAACATGGGTGCTTTATTGTCTCCGAAGTCACCAACCCGGGCAATATTGTCGGCAAATACTGTATTAAAGGCCTTCACAACCTGGGCATTTTTAGCTTTATGATTTATGTACTCAGCAGCCGATTTTGTAGTGCCTATAGCCAGGTCGAACGTGTCTTCCCTGAAGGGGTTTGTGCAATCGATCACGACTCCTCCCTCAAGGTCCCCGGCCTCCTCCAGTACGTCATCGACGCCAGACCACGGGACGGCAAGTAAAATAACTTCTCCAAAGTCAGCCGCGTTGGCAATAGATCCTCCCTGCACGTTGGGCCCCATCATTTCCACCATATTGCGTGCGTGGCCAGGGTCGCGAGAACCATAAAAAACCTGATGATTGGCGTCGGCCCACCGCTGACCAAGTGCACTTCCCATCGATCCTGTTCCAATAATCCCTATGTGCATTATATCTCCTTTTTTACATCATGTCTATAGTGAGATTTCTTATTTAACAAAAAGTAACCGGACACAGTTGGCTATCGTTTCATAGAATGATGGTACCCATTCGGATGAGATACTTTGATTCTTCTAAAATTGGCACTTGTTTTGTTCCTTAAGATATCCACCGATATATTTGAATACTGGAGATAAAAAATAGATATGATGATTGAGGTATGATCCCTGAGGCCCTTTTGATTTCGCAATAGGTTGCCGGGCTGATCATGCTACCAATAACATAAAGGATGGTTAGACAGATTTTTAAAAAAAGCGATACGCCTGACATGAGGTTGATAATTTATGACCTTTGGGATGACTGTAATATCGGACAACCCTGGAGGGCCATCCATTGAAATTTAAAAGACAGCGCCAGGAACTTGTCAATTCATTGCATGAGAAGGGAATCCGGGATGAACTTGTGCTCTCGGCCATCAAATCGGTTCCCCGTCATAAGTTTATTGATTCGGCACTGCACATGCGGGCATATGAGGATACGGCACTGCCTATTGAGCTTGGCCAGACGATATCACAACCTTTTACGGTTGCTGTTCAAACTGAGATGCTGGAGATTAAACCGGGAGATAAGGTACTGGAGATAGGTACGGGTTCCGGATATCAGG
>DATFNI010000302.1:0-33321 GCA_035266485.1 Balneolales bacterium | reverse complement strand
AACGATGGTTATGGCATCATCAAAAGTGAGAGCTCCCGCAGCTACAAGTGCGCTGAACTCTCCAAGGCTATGTCCGGCAACCATATCCGGTTTTAAATCGAGCGAATTAAACAATGCAACCGAGTGTAAAAAGATAGCAGGCTGTGTGTATTCCGTTTGCCTCAGGGTTTCATCCGGTCCCTCAAACATGATAGCTGTCAGATCAAATCCCAGAATTTCGTTTGCCTTTTGGGCCGCTACAGAAAATTCCGGGTTATTATCAAAATGATCTTTACCCATGCCAACAAACTGGGATCCCTGACCGGGAAACAAATATGCTTGCTTCATGCTTAGAGTCCCCATTTCAGGTAAGCTGCCCCGGCAGTGAATCCACCGCCAAAAGCAGCTAACACAAGATTATCTCCCTTATTCAACCTGCCCTGCCAATCATAAAGACACAAAGGGATCGTGGCAGCCGTTGTGTTACCATATCGATCGATATTAACCATCACCTTATCCATGCTGATGCCCATCCGTCGTGCAGTAGCATCGATAATTCGCAGGTTCGCCTGGTGTGGAACCAGCCACGCCACGTCATCCCCGTCAAGATCATTTCGCTTCATGATTTCGGCAGATACATCAGCCATCCCTTCTGTGGCTTTTTTAAATACGGCACGTCCTTCCTGGTAGATGTAATGCATCTTTTTATCAACGGTTTCGTGCGTGGCGGGATTCCTGCTTCCCCCGCCTTGTTGGATCAAAAGTCCGTTGAGGTCCCCGTCTGTGTGGTTGACATAATCGATGATACCATATTCGGTCGAGGGTTCCAGAAGCACGGCAGCGGCGGCATCACCAAACAGGATACAGGTGGCCCGATCCGTATAATCCGTGATGGCGCTCATCTTGTCGGCACCAATGACCAGTACCTTCTTATGACGTCCGCTCTCGATAAAATTGACGGCCGTTGAAAGAGAGAACAGAAAACCGGAACAGGCAGCTGAAAGATCAAATCCGTAGGCATTCTCTGCACCGATCATCTTCTGGATAAGACAGGCGGTGGCCGGGAAGAGATAATCGGGCGTTACCGTACCAACGATAATGCAATCAATTTCCGATGCATCAATTCCGCGTTGGCGCAACGCCTCATTAGCTGCTTGCGCTCCCATAAAAGCCGTAGCCTTACCGGGGTCTTTTAAAATATGACGCTCACGAATACCGGTTCGGGTACGAATCCACTCGTCGTTGGTTTCCACCATCTTCTCGAGCTCATCATTCGTCAGTACATAATCGGGCAAATAACGACCAATAGCCGTAATGTTCGCATAAACGGTTTCAGGCATGATATAAATTCAGCAATTACTGTTTCAGAGATGCGACAATTTTGTCGTTCAGTTTGTGTGCGACACACCGCGAGGCGTTACGAATCATATTTTTCATAGCACGCGGGCTACTGCTTCCATGGCCAACAAGGCTAATCCCATTCACACCAAGAAAAGGAAGTCCACCCACATTATCAGGATCAAACGGGCTCATGGCATCCGATAGCACTTTCACTAACGTTACCTGTTCCTCCGCCGTGATCTTATTTCTTTTAATTGACTGTCCAAAAAGAGTTTGCATGGCTCCAACCATCGACTCACCCAGTTTAAGCAACAGGTTCCCTACCAATCCGTCACAGACAAACACATCTGCTTTGCACGGCATGATATCCCGTCCTTCCACATTCCCTATAAAATGGTCGCACTGACTGAGTAGGTTATATGAGTCACGCAGTATCTCGGTTCCTTTTTCGGGTTCCTCCCCAACATTGAGGAGACCGATCCTCGGTTGGGCAATACCCATCACCACACGGGCATAGACTTCTCCCATTATTCCAAACTGGTAGAGCGACTCCGGTTTCACTTCGAGGTTTGCACCGGCATCCACTAAAAGCCGAAACCCGTTTACCGTTGGGTAATACGTTGCGACTGTTGGTCTGTTGACCCCTTCCAGTTTGCCAAGGATAAACATTGAGGCCGCCATCAGAGCACCGGTATTTCCTGCACTGACAAAAGCATCACACATTCCTTTTTTGTGCAGACCAAGGCCGATGACTATGGATGAGTTGGGTTTGGTTTTGACCGCCCTGGAAGGTGATTCATCCATTCCAACGATGTCGGGAGCGTCTACAATCTGAAGACGGCTCTCATCGTATTCATGTTTATTTAATTCTTCCTGTATGATGTTTGACGGTCCCAGTAAAATGATCTCTAACCGGGGATCCTCTTCGAGAGACATGATAGCCCCCTGCACCGGGTGTGCAGGAAAATGATCACCCCCGACAGCATCTACAGCAATTTTCATATCAACTCCAGTATATTCGCCAAAATACGCGGGTTTACACTTCTACAGTGATGACCTGACGGCCACGATAATACCCGCACTCAGAGCACGCACGATGGCGCAGGTGCTTCTCACCGCAATTTGGGCACGTAACTAAAGTAGGATCGGTTAGCTTTTGATGCGTCCGGCGCTTGTCACGCCGTGCCTTCGAAGTTTTTCGTTTTGGATGTGCCATTTGTAAATATTGTTCCTGTCGTTAGTTTTGTGAATCTTTCTTAAGTGATTTCAGTGGCTCCCACCTGGGGTCGACCGTTTTTTTCCCGAAAGTGACCTGAAAATCCGTCGGTTCACCATTTTCATCCAGATATCTGGGGTGCAGTTTCTTTGCCGGGATCGCCAACAGAATCGTATCTCTTACTTCCTGGTCAATCTGTATTACATTCTCATGAGATGCAAGGGGTTTCACCGTAACCTCCACATCATCAGAGTATTCATCACCATCCAGTCGGTAAATAACTTCATAATCTTCTTCAACGTCAAATGGGAACGGCTCCAGAGAGCGGTCACAGATCAACGTCAGTGCTATCTTAATCGTAAAAAAAATGCGAATCGTGTCTTCTTCACGATTAAAATGAAGATGTAATTCGCCACCTGTATACTCGTAAGAGCCAAGATCTAACTCACCTTTCTCCAGGTAGAGTGTCTCTTCGGATTCTCCTAATGGAATATCACTGACCTTTAACTCTATCATTTCTCACAAATTGTTGTGATCAAAGCTGACAAAATTATACAAAAAACCGTTCAAAGGCAAAGCTTAGGAGAAGAGTCCATAGATTCTGTTATCCACCATTTCGATGATCTTTCCCAGATCTTCGGGATTGTGTACAAAATCCAGATCATCGGTATCGACGATCAGCTTATCATGGGGATAACGCCCGATCCAGGCCTCATAGTGATTATTGAGACGCTCCAGGTATTCAATACGAATGGTGTTTTCATATTCGCGCCCCCTCGCCTGAATCTGCCTTACCAACGTCGGCACTTGCGCCCGAAGGTAGATAAGCAAATCGGGAGGACGAAGGAATGAAACCATCTCATTAAATAAAGCCCGGTAGTTGTCATGATCACGCTTGGCCATCAGACCCATCTCATAGAGATTCTTTGCGAAGATCTCTACATCTTCATAAATGGTTCTGTCCTGAATAAAGTTCTTTTGCTGCTGAAGAATCGCCTTCTGGTGCTTGAATCTGCTCGACAAGAAATAAATCTGGAGATTAAAGCTCCACCTTCTCATATCTTCATAAAAGTCGGATAAATAAGGATTATCGTCAACAGATTCATAGAATGCCTGCCACTTGTACTGCTTTGCCAGAAGTCCGGTTAGTGACGATTTCCCGGCACCGATATTACCCGCAACCGCTACATAAATAAACTCGCTTTGGTCCTGACCGTTGTTCCCTTGTAGCTGAGTCATCATCAATTGGGTTTACCAAGTAATTGGTACATGGCTTTTTTATAGTTCTCGACACCCGGTTGGTTGAATGGATTTTCGCCGAGGCAGTAAACATGAATCGGTATGGCCAGTTCAAACGCATAAATAAGCCAGCCGAGATGTTCGGGAGTCAGATCATCAAGTGTTACAGTAATTGCCGGGACTTCCCCCTGGACGTGGGCCTGCCGTGTTCCCTGCAGTGCCTTTGAATTAATTTCATGAAACGACGTGTCTACAAGGTAACCCAGGCCATCGTCATTTGTACCTGTATCCGGTACCCTAAGTTTGGTACGTGATTTTTTGATCGCCAGAAATGTCTCCATCATGTTGCGCTGTCCCTGCTGAACAAGCTGCCCCATGCTGTGAAGGTCCGTTGAATAGCCGAGATTGGCCGGAAACAGTCCCTTCCCATTTTTGCCCTCGCTTTCACCAAACAGCTGCTGCATCCAGCCGCCAAACGAACGCAATTCCGGTTCAAAGCTTGTGAGTACGTCGATGGCGTAACTATTCTGAGAGAGAGCATAACGCACTGACGCATAATGTATAATTTGTTCCGGATCGTTCTCAAAGTGTTCATAGGCCGAGACAGCCCCGTAAAACAGGCTTCGTATGTCGATTCCAGCCACGGCTATGGGTAACAGGCCGACCGGGGTCAATACGGAGAAACGTCCGCCCACATCATCCGGGATAATGAACTTTTGGTAATTATGGGCGTCAACCAGCTTATTCAGTGCTCCACCGGACGAACTGGTCGTACAGAGGATCCGCTTGTCGGCATCCCCCTCAAAATTCTGGTACAGCCAGTCTCTGAGTACCCGAAATGCCAGGGCCGTTTCGAGCGTGGTGCCGGATTTGGAGATCACATTCAGATAAACGCTTTTCGACGAGCCATCCGGCTTCTTTTTATTCAGATAAGTGATGAGCTCCTCGAGGTAACGGCCGCTCATCTGGTTGCCAGCGTAAATGATCTCTGTTTTGTCGGTTGGGAAAAAAGGAGTTAATGCCTCAATGACGGCCCGGGCTCCCAGATACGAGCCCCCGATTCCACATACAATAAAAACATCGGCATCTTCCCGTATCTTTTCGGCCAGCCTGTCTATCTTCTCGAGAAGCGCATCATTCGGGTCTGCCAGCATATCACGCCAGCCGAGCCAATCCGATCCCTTGCCACTCTTTGTCTGAAGTTGTTGAAAAGCACCTTTTGCTTTTTCATAGGCTGAGACACGTTCTTTTTCCGAAATGAACGATTCAGCCTCTGAACAATCAAAATGCAACATGAATAAATACCCTCCTGTAAAACTAATTAAGAATCTTGGCCAGCTCCAGCAGTTCGAAATTAATGCTTTTCTTTTTAGACCACGTGTTTTTGAGAGGTGTCAGTTTAATCTCATTTTTCACCACCCCGATCATCACACAATCGTGCCCGTCCACTAATGCCTGAACTGCGGCAGCTCCCAGTCGTGATGCCAGTACACGGTCGCGGGCTGTTGGAGTACCGCCACGCTGGATATGCCCAAGGATACAGACCCTCAGTTCGAATTTACTGAAGTCGTCCCGAAGTTGATCGGCAAGTTTCATAGCCCCGCCCGACTCGTCACCTTCGGCAACAATAACCAGGCTGCTGCGCCGCTGAGCACGAAAAACATCGTTCAGCGAGGTCTTGATCTCATCGATCTCATGGAGTGTTTCCGGTAGCAGGATGAGTTCTGCACCCGATCCCAAACCTGTCTCAAGTGCAATAAAGCCGGCTTCACGTCCCATCACTTCAACAAGGAACAAACGATCGTGGGCATCGGCAGTATCCCGTATCTTATCAATTGCTTCCAAGGCGGTATTCAGGGCCGTGTCATATCCAATGGTTTCGTCCGTTCCGGAAAGATCATTATCAATCGTGCCTGGAATCCCAATAACTGGTATATTATGTTCTTCGTTGAGTTTCGTTGCTCCGGTAAATGTTCCATCGCCGCCAATTGCTATGATCGCATCAATTTTTTCTTTCCCGATGGCTTTTGCGGCTATCGCACGTCCTTCGGGAGTACGAAACTCATCGGAACGTGCAGACTTGAGAATCGTTCCTCCACGCTGTACTATATTTGACACGGATGAACTATCTAGATCCACAAAATCAGCATGGATAAGACCATGGTACCCATGCCTTACTCCAACAATGGCGATATCCTGATAGAGCGCGGCACGGACGACAGCCCGGATGGCCGCATTCATGCCAGGTGCATCACCACCACTTGTTAAAACACCAACTTTTTTAATCGTATTCAAAGTAATAACCTAATTTTT
Source organism: Balneolales bacterium (assembly GCA_035266485.1). Lineage (GTDB taxonomy): Bacteria > Bacteroidota > Rhodothermia > Balneolales > DATFMH01 > DATFNI01. The sequence continues at coordinate 27,233 of DATFNI010000302.1, read as the reverse complement.
TTGTCACGTTTTCGATTTCTCAAAACGGAAATCGTGTAAAGTTAGTACAAATTGTATTTCTTTTTTGTGTTAATTTTAGAGTCTGAACAAAAGATTAGTTGAAAACCCTGAATATAGCCGGATGATCGAAACCGACACCGATATAATGCAGAAAACTCAACAGCCGCTCCCGGCGAGTCTGGACGACATCCGGGGACCAATCGCTGATGAACTTAAAAAATTTCGCGTTTTTTTTAAGGAGGCATTGCACACTGATGTCCTGCTTCTGAATAAGATTATAGCTTATCTGCTTAAAACCAAAGGTAAGGAGCTTCGTCCTATACTCGTATTTCATTCAGCCAGACTTTGTGGAGGCATCACTCAAAGAACGCATATCGCCGCGGCAATGATCGAACTGCTGCATACTGCAACCCTTATTCATGATGATGTAGTCGACGATGCCGAACGACGTCGCGGCTTTCTGAGCATTCCCAAGATCTTTAAAAATAAAGCAAGTGTATTGCTTGGTGATTTCCTGCTTGCCCGCGGACTCCTTATAGCCCTGGACAATCATGAATATCAACTCCTTCAGGTAATCTCAACGGCGGTAAAACGCATGAGCGAGGGGGAACTTCGACAGCTCAAAGCTGCCGGTCTTCAAAATATGACCCGCGAGAAATATTTTGAAATCATCTCTGATAAGACAGGAAGCCTGATAACCGCATGTTGTGAGACCGGTGCGATAAGCAGCAGCGATGTTGTGGAGAAGCATTTAATCCTGCGGGAAGTTGGTGAAAATATAGGTGTGGCATTCCAGATAAAAGACGATTTATTTGATTATGGAGGCGAAGATACCGGTAAGCCGCTTGGCAATGACATCAGAGAAAGAAAAGTAACCTTACCGCTTATCGCTGCCCTCGAACACTCCGATAAACCGGACCAGCGACACATACGTCACCTGTTTCGCAAAAGGAAAAAGAAAAAATCGGATGTCGATGAAATTGTTCGTTTCGTACGCCGGAATGGGGGCATGACGGCAGCCCAGGAAGAAATGAACCGGTATGCGGAACACGCTTTTGAACTTCTCAGGAAGTTCCCCGCTTCGAAGGAACGCGACGATGTCGAGCATCTCATCCGCTTCGTGATCACCCGTAAAAAATGATCACTACCCATGAAACGACAATGGCTTATCGATGCCTACAACGTGATGCATCAACTGCCTGAGGTTAAGACGGTAATGAACCGCGATATTTCGGAGGCCAGGCGGCTGATGGCAATCAAAGCAGAGCAACTTTGTGCGCAGCAGAACAGCCGGGCATTTTTGGTGTTCGATGGGGCTCCTGATATTATGCCTATCAGGCAAAAACACCTGACCATCGAATACAGTTATCCTGACAACGCCGATGCTCTTATTATACGCCTGGTATCCAAAAGAGGACATGGACATAAATGGACTGTGGTTACTGACGACCGGGAGTTGCGTCGCAATGCTCTCCTGAACGGGGCAGAGCTCATGGGTACCAAACAGTTTTGTAACCTGCTGTCACCCTCAAAACCAACAACCGCACCTGAAAAACCCGCAAAGGGGCATCCCTCAAAAAAGGCTGACATCGATGTGTCTGACGAAGAAGTACAGGAAATGCTTCGCCTCTTTAAGAATGAAAGGAATGATGCCAGTAAACGCTAATTTTCCGGCACATATCGAAGGCCAATCCGTTATCTTCCTCTCCGATGTGCATCTTGGGGCCTTTCCTGATTCGGTAAATCACTCTCTGGAGGATGAGATTATTCACCTTCTGGATTATGCTGAGGAACGCCACATTCGAATGATAATTTTAGGTGATCTTTTTGATTATTGGATGGAGTATCCCGGGTACACCCCCCGGCTCGATGAACGTTTGCGGGACCGGTTCAGAGAATACAACGCCAACGTTGGCCCAACCCTTTTCATCACCGGAAACCACGACTGCTGGACCCGTGATCACTTTCTGAACCTGGGTTTTGATGTGGAACCGGAATATCGGATACTGGAACTTGATGGGAAAAAAGGATTACTCCTGCACGGCGATGGACTCAAAGATGATCAATTGCATTTTCCACGCCCGCGATTGCACCGGTTTCTCAGAAACGAGGACTTCATATCCGTTTATCAAAAAATATTTCCACCAGCGCTTGGAATACGGCTGATGCGATTGTTCTCTCAAATCGGTAAACTTCGTGAGGGATATACGGACGGCACCCAAAAACTGGATCAATGGGCACAACAAACACTCGATACATCCCGTTTTGATTTTATCATCTGCGGACATCATCATCACCGTCGTTTTGTTCAAACAAGCGCCGGGCTGTATATTAATCTCGGAGCCTACTTCAGAGATCATACTCTGGCTTTTTTCTCTGACCAGAAACTGACACTGGTCAACTGGCCAGGTTCCCACTACGAATTGTTACCTGATACTACCAGTCATACCTGATGAGCGACGACATTAACCCCAACGATCTCGACCGATATTTTAATGATCCGAATTACCGTAATTCTATGAAGGATAATGGAAAAAGGTCATCAAAAGAAAAAACCGGAAGTAGAAAAAGACGGTTCACTATGTTCGCCGATCACCCCCCGTTTCCGTGGAAATGGCTGGCCAAATGGGTAGGGATATTGTTAGTGATATGCCTTATAGGGGGTGGGATTTTGCTGATGTACTTAATCCAGGGGATGCCTTCGATCCAGGAACTGGAAAACCCGAAAACCGATATTGCCAGCGTTGTCCGCAGCCGCGACGGTGTGATTCTCGATAAATATTTCACAGAGAACAGGACCTATGTTCCGCTCGATGAGATTTCCCCTCATGTCATTCACGCCCTGATCGCAACGGAAGATCATCGTTTTTATGAACACTGGGGTATAGATATGTACCGCACATTATCCATCCCCTACCACCTGATTCAGGGTGATGTGCAGGGCGGTTCTACCATCACACAACAGCTGGCACGAAATCTCTATAAAAAAATTGGCCGGGAATTCTCAATAACGCGTAAGCTGCGGGAAATGCTCACGGCTATCCAGATTGAACGGCATTACACCAAACGTGAAATACTGGAGATGTATCTCAATACCGTAGAGTTCAGCAACAGCTCGTATGGAATTGAGACAGCCGCTCAGACCCATTTTGGAAAATCCGCCAAAGACCTGAACATCCTTGAAGCGGCGACACTCGTCGGAACCCTTAATGCGGTAACAGCCTACAACCCGCGCATCCATCCGGAGCGGTCGCGCCAGCGTCGCAATATCGTGCTTTACCAGATGGCCAAACACGGGTTCATCACCCATCAGCAACTTGAAAATCTGCGATCCGAACCTATTGTGCTGGACTACCATCCACCGCTTACTTCTTCTCATAAAAGCCGTTATTTTGGCGAATACGTTCGTCAGAAAGTACAGGCGTGGGCCGATTCCAACGGCTACAATTTATATCGCGACGGTCTGACCATTTACACAACGATCGACTCCCGGATGCAGAAATACGCCGAGGTGGCGCTTCGCGAAAAACTCGATTCCATTCAAACGATATACGAACACGAATGGACGAGTCCGGGTGGCAAGTACATGGACATCTTCCGGAAAAAACACCCGGAATTTGTGGACCAGTTCATCCAGGGTACTGATATCTATAAGCAGGCACTGGCCGACGGGAATCGTACCCCTAAAGAAGTTCTCGACTCCCTGAAAATGCATGAGGCTTTTGTTGATTCCGTCTTGCGTGATCGAGCCCGGCTGGAAGCTGGTTTCGTAGCTATAGATCCTAAAAACGGGCATATTCTGGCTTGGGTAGGAGGATCTAATTACGGGAAAGTTCAATTCGACCACGTCTATCAGATGCGAAGACAACCCGGATCGACCTTTAAACCCTTCGTGTATACGGTGGCGATCGATAACGGTTATTCTCCATACCAGCGATTATCTGTATATCCCATTCGATTTTATGGAAGCGATGGAAAGATATGGGCTCCGGCCGATTTTGAGCCGCCAACCGGTCCGCCAACTGCAACGCTGGCAGAGGGACTTGCCAGAAGTTTAAATAATGTAACAGTCCGCCTGCTGCCAGAACTGGCAGGTGCGCCAGGCACACATCGTCTGGAAGACCTGATCCCTGCGGCAAAAAAGATTGTCAATTTGGCTCACCGGATGGGTATCAGATCTCCGCTTCGCCCGTTTCCAAGTATCGCACTTGGAACGGATCCGGTCAGCTTACTTGAATTGACCAGCGCCTATACCACCTTTGCCAATATGGGGGTGCATTACGACCCGATGGCTATAACCCGCATCGAAGACAAAAACGGCAATGTCCTCGCCGAATATCATTCCAAATTCGACAAAGAGGCCATTAGTCCGGAGACAGCTTATACTATGATTGATATGATGCGTGGCGTAGTCCGCGGCGTCCCTCCTGATGGATTGGGTACTGGGATACGGTTACGTATCGTCTATCATATCTCACAGGACGTTGCAGCAAAGACAGGTACATCACAGAACAGCGCCGACAACTGGTTTGAAGCGATGACCCCCAATATTGTCATGGGAGCCTGGGTCGGTGGCGAAGACCGCAGAATACGTTTTCCTGAAAACACCTATATCGGTCAAGGTGCCCGTACGGCCCTGCCAATCGTCGGTGACTTCATGGACAAGTGCATAGCCGATCCCAGTGTACCATGGAGTTACGACGCCTTTGAACAACCCAAGGGGTACATTCCACCCACTCCACCGCAAAATCAGGAAGCGTCAAATCCCAAGAATGAGAAAAAAGGAAAGATCGGGTGGTAGTGTATTAGCGGGGTAATCCTGCTCAAGCAAAGTCGCCTTATTAACGGCCGGCCTGCCGTGCAACCTTCAGTCTGTTGACGGCACGACGCAGGGCCATTTCGTATCGTGTGTGATCGATATGATTATCTTTCAACTTTCGTTCTGCTCTTTCTTTAGCTGCCTGTGCACGGCTGACGTTGATTTCATCGGCACGTTCCGCCGCCTCAGCCAGTAACACAAGGGCATTGTCATTCACATCAACGAACCCCCCGCTGATGGCATACAACTCAACTTCACCATTTTCCTTCTGTACGACGGCTTCACCGATTTCCAGAGTGGACATCAGGCTCGAGTGATTGTATAAGACCTGAAAATTACCATTTGTGCCCGGCAACCGAAGGCTCACGACCTCCCCTTCAAAAACCGGTCCGTCCGGGGTCAGTATTTGTGCTCGGTAAGTATTCATACTCCAAGGGAATTGATTCGAAAGTAATTGTCAGGATTAGCTCTCAGCTTCGGTCTCAGCGAGCAATTTTTCGCCTTTCTCGATAGCTTCCTCGATGGTTCCAACCAGGTAAAATGCATTCTCCGGCAGGTGATCGAGTTCCCCGTCTACTACCTTATTGAATCCCTTTATGGTGTCCTCAATCTTCACATATTTACCTTGCAGACCCGTGAATTGCTCGGCAACAAAGAACGGCTGACTCAGGAATCGCTGTACGCGACGGGCCCTGGCCACGGTCTGTTTGTCTTCATCAGAAAGCTCATCCATGCCAAGAATGGCAATGATATCCTGCAGGTCCTTGTATCGCTGAAGCAATTCTTTGACCCGCTGGGCACATGCGTAGTGATCCTTACCGATGATGTGCGGGTCGAGGATACGGGAAGTTGAATCAAGGGGATCTACAGCAGGATAGATACCGAGCGAGGCGATCTGCCGCGACAACGAAGTTGTGGCATCAAGGTGCGTAAAAGTTGTAGCAGGCGCAGGGTCGGTCAAATCGTCAGCCGGCACATAGACAGCCTGAACGGAGGTAATGGATCCGGCTTTAGTGGAGGTAATTCGTTCCTGCAACTGTCCCATTTCTGTAGCCAGCGTCGGCTGATAGCCTACGGCCGAAGGCATCCGGCCAAGCAGGGCTGACACTTCTGAGCCAGCCTGCGTGAAACGGAAAATATTATCAATAAACAAAAGAATATCGCGGCTTATTTCGTCACGAAAATATTCGGCGACTGTGATTCCGGAAAGGGCGATGCGGGCACGGGCTCCGGGGGGCTCGTTCATCTGACCAAAAACAAGCGTGGCCTGCGATGTCTTCAATGCATCCATATCAACCTTTGAAAGATCCCAGTCTCCGGACTCTTCCAGGCCTTTTTTGAACTCTTCACCGTAGTTGATAACGCCTGATTCAATAAACTCGCGAAGCAGGTCATTCCCCTCACGGGTACGCTCACCGACACCGGCAAATACTGAAAGACCGCCGTGCTGCTTGGCAATATTATTGATAAGCTCCTGAATCAGGACCGTTTTACCGACACCGGCACCACCGAACAAACCGATCTTTCCGCCTTTCACATACGGGCAAAGAAGATCAACGACCTTGATACCGGTTTCCAGAATCTCGGTTTCCGACGAGAGATTTTCAAAACTTGGAGCCGGCTTGTGAATGGGTGATCTGCGATCAGCCTTGGGTGGTTTAATCCCGTCGATCGTATCACCGACGATGTTGAGAAGTCGACCACGAATATCCTCCCCAATTGGCATGGAGATTGGTGCATCCGTATCTAAAACTTCGGTACCCCGAACGAGACCGTCTGTCGAATCCATGGCAATGGCACGGACCCGGTTTTCTCCCAAATGCTGGGCAACTTCCAAAATCAGCTTACCCTCTTCCCTGTTAATTTCCAGTGCGTTGAGAACTCGTGGGATCTCTCCTTCATTAAAATCCACGTCGACTACTGGGCCGATTACTTGAGCGATAGTTCCTTTATTCATTATGCTTCGTTATCTGCGTTAACCTTCAGGTGTATAACTGTAAATTTTATCAGAAATATCTAAACCTATCAAAGCTGGGAAAATTAACCATCAAATGTTCAAATAGCAATCAAACCGGCCAACATCATGTACCGTCATCCAGGAAAATTGGAAAAAGCCTTTGTAAACCTTATGATAGCGTACCCTGACGGATGCCGGAATGTATTTTTATTGATACCTGGCGGCCGTCGCCAAATACTTTATAGATAAATTCTCTTATATTTCGATCAAAAAAAATCAGGCTAAAACACGATCTGCAATTTTGACACAAGAAAACGATAAAACAGCCCGACAAGTCAGTATAGAAATACTCTCAAAATTTGATGAGAGCATGTATCTGGATACATCCATGCTTGACCAGCTTGAGGGCCCGGACCGGCAGCAGGCAAACGAATTTGTCCAGGGCATTCTGCGCAGGCGGAACTACCTTGATTTTCTCATACAGCAGTACAGCAACGTGGACTTCGATCACATGACACCGTTGTTCCGGAACCTGTTGCGTGTTGGTATGTATGACCTCCTTTTTATGGACGGGACACCTGATTATGCTGCCGTAAACGAAGCTGTTGAATACGGCAAGCGGCATATTAGCGCAAAAACCGGCGATCTTGTTAATGCAATCCTCAGAAAACTGCAGCGTGAGCGTGCAAACCTGCCCCGTCCTCAGTCTGATGACCGAGTCGAACTGATTGCCACAACATTCTCACATCCCAACTGGCTCGTTAAGAGATGGGTAAAGAGATTTGGTGAACGCGACGCGTTTCATTTGATGCAGGCCGATAACCAGCATCCCTCTTATTTTATACGGGTCAACAATATCAAAACTCACACTGAGAACTTCGTACTCAGAATGACTAAAAGCGATATTGCTTTTGAAGAGAGCGACTGGCTTCCCGGTTACTTCAAGATTGAGCAGTTGCATGATATTCGCGAAAAGGGCTGGTTCGAGAAAGGTTTGTGTCAGGTTCAGGATATCGCTGCCGGGTTTGCTCCGTGGGTGCTCGATCCGCAACCCGGAGAGACGGTTTACGACCTGTGTGCAGCTCCCGGTACCAAAACCATTGTTATGGCAGATATGATGCAGAACGATGGCAGTATTCTTGCTGTGGATATAGATGCAGAACGAGTAAAGAAGATTGCTGACAATGCCACGCATTATGGTGCTGAAATTGTGAAGATACAGCGTGCCGATATCACCGAAGAACGGTTCAGACTTGCAGATGCTGTCCTTCTTGATGCACCCTGTACCGGAACAGGAGTACTGAGCAAAAGAGCTGATCTCCGATGGAGACGCAAGGAAGAGGATCTGGCTGCCATTGTTGAGAAACAAGCCGAACTACTTGATGCTGCCGGCAACATGGTTGCCCGCAACGGCCGCCTGGTATACTCGACCTGTTCGCTGGAGCCGGAAGAGAATATGGAGCAGATAAATAAATTCCTCGAAAACTACGACAACTTTGTCCTCGAGGATCTCAGCGGATATCTCCCCGAGGAAGTACTGGCCGAAGACGGAAAAGCCTACCAGACCTTCCCCCATATCCACCACTGCGACGGACATTTTGGCGTACTCCTGAAACGGACAAAGTAGTTGATCCGGGTTTCGGGTTGCAGGTTAAAAGCCGGCCGTAATTCTATTAAATGCGACAGGTGAGCGTTTTCAATTTTCACGGATTATCGCAACCGGAAACCGGCAACTTGCGACAGCCTTGATGTGCGGATAACTTTTAACCTCAATTTTAATCTGAAAAAATTATTTACTAGTAACCATTTTTATGCAGGAGATACCTAAGCGATACGATCCCAAAGCTATCGAAGAACGATGGTATGATTTCTGGACTGAGCACAAGTTATTTGAAACTCATCCGGAACATGATAAAAAGCCATTCACGATTATGATGCCCCCGCCCAACGTGACCGGGCGCTTGCACATGGGACATGCGTTGCAGGGATCGGTTCAGGATTCACTGATCCGCATCAAACGGATGCAAGGTTATGAAGCGCTCTGGCTGCCGGGAACCGACCACGCCGGTATCGCTACACAGAACGTCGTTGAAAAAAACCTTAAGCAGAAAGATGGATTGTCGCGCCACGATGTAGGCCGTGAAGCTTTTATTGATAAGGTCTGGGAGTGGAAGAAAGAGTACGGGGCCATCATCATCGACCAGATGAAGAAGCTCGGCACCAGCTGCGACTGGAGCAAAGAGCGCTTCACGATGGATGACGGATTCTCACTGGCCGTGCAGGAAGTGTTCGTAAAACTGTATAATGAAGGTTTGATCTATCGCGGTAATTACCTGGTTAACTGGTGTCCGGTGGATATGACGGCTCTCTCTGATGAAGAAGTCGATGACGTCGAAAAAGACGGACATCTCTGGTATGTGCAATATCCGCTGGCCGATGATCCCGAACAATCTATCACGATAGCCACTACCCGGCCGGAGACCATGTTGGGGGACACCGCCATTGCGGTTCATCCGGACGATGAGCGATATCAGAAGCTCATTGGCCGCAAAGTTATCCTGCCATTGGCTGGAAGGGAGTTACCGATTATTGCCGACGATTATGTGAAGATGGAATTCGGTGCCGGTGCCCTCAAAATCACCCCTGCACACGATAAAAATGACTTTGAAATCGGCCAGCGGCACCATCTCGAGGTCATCAACATCATGAACACGGATGGAACCATCAATGAGAATGGTGGGGATTTCGAAGGATTGGATCGATTTGAAGCGCGCGACCGGATCGTGGAAGAGCTTGAAAAAGGCGGATACCTGGTTAAAACGGAGTCCTACCGCCATACGATACCGATCTCCAGCCGGTCAAAGGCGGTGATTGAGCCCCTGATCTCACGCCAGTGGTTTGTCAAAATGGAGCCTCTGGCCAGGCCGGCACTTAAAGCGGCCAGAAGTGGCGAGATCAAATTCTATCCCCAACGATGGGAAAACGAATACTATCGATGGCTTGAGAACATCCGCGACTGGACCATCTCCCGACAACTATGGTGGGGACACCGTATCCCGGTCTGGTATTATACAAACGAAAAAGGTGAGATTGACGAATCCCGCGATTATGTCGTTTCTGTCCATCAGCCGGAACCAGGTATGGTTCAGGATGAGGATGTGCTCGATACGTGGTTTTCGTCCTGGCTCTGGCCTTTTGCAACACTCGGCTGGCCGGAGGAAACAGAGGATGTGAAGTATTTCTATCCAACGGATGTGCTCGTTTCAGGATACGACATCCTGTTTTTCTGGATCTCAAGGATGATCATGGCCGGCCTGCATTTCACCGGAAAACTTCCCTACCGTGATATTTTCATTACCGGTATGGTAAAAGACAAACACGGCCGGTGGATGAGCAAAAGCCTTGGCAACGGCATCGATCCACTGGATATGATCGAGCAGTATGGGGCTGATGCTGTTCGTTACTGCCTGATTATTCTCTGTGCCCAGGGACAGGATATCAAACTGGATCCGACCAAGTTTGAAATGGGGCGCAACTTTGCGAATAAGATTTGGAATGCCTTCCGTTTTCTGTCCATGCACATCCAGGATGGGAAAACCTATGCAGACTCTGTTGATCCGGGTTCATTAAACCTGACCGACCGCTGGATGTTCACCCGTCTTCAGCAAACGATACAGGCCATTGACGACGATCTGTCGCGGTACCGGCTGAACGAAGCATTGCTGAAAATTTACGGGCTGGTATGGAACGACTTCTGCGACTGGTATCTGGAATTGATCAAACCGGATAATCCGGGCGAAAAAATGTCGGATGGCACGGTGGCACGGGCTATCGTCATCTTCGAAAACCTGATGAAGCTGCTGCATCCATTCATGCCTTTTATTACCGAAGAGATCTGGCAGAGGCTCCGCGAAAGAACCCCTGAAGAGGCCCTGATTCGTGCAGGCTGGCCGACATTTAACCAGGATTTGCTTAACGAAAATGATGCGGCCCTTTTTGAGACCGTACAATCAATCATCTCTTCCATACGTAATATCCGTGCAGAGATGCATGTGGATGTCAACCGTGAAATTGAGGTTGTACTGAATGCAGCTGATAAAAAAACGGCTGAGAAGCTGTATGAACAAGAAGCGATCTTCCATAAGCTGCTTAAGCTGAAAAATATAACCATTGATACCGGTCTGGATCGACCACCTGCAGCTGCCTCTTCAGTTGTGGAAGGCAACCAGGTTTATGTGCCGTTATCGGGAGTCATCGATCTGGATAAGGAAAAAGTTCGTATTGAGAAAGAGATTCAGCGTCTGGAGAAATTTCTCAAATCGATCAACGGCAAGCTGTCCAATCCTCAGTTTCTGGATAATGCGCCGGAAGAAGTAGTTGAGAAGGAACGGGCCAAACAAGCGGATGCTGAGACGAATCTTCGTAAGTTGCAGGGCATTCTCGAAGACTTTGCCGGCTGACAACATTGCGGTTTGGGTTATTGGACACTTAGGGTTTCATTCTTACCAACATATTGTACATTTTGATTTGTGATGAACGATGAACTTCCTGTGCATTCGGACGATTTGCACTTTTACACCACGATATACACTTCGCAGGTCGTTCATTTGATCCATCGGCACATCGCAAATCGCTAGAATATTATGCGCGAATTTACTTTAAAGGGCGAATCATCTGAGAAATCATCCCATGCGGGGTTTCCGGGATCTGAAGAAATTCTCAAGGCACTAAACGAAAGCCAGCGGGAGGCGGCCACGCACTCCGACGGTCCTCTGTTAATCATCGCAGGCGCTGGCAGCGGAAAGACCCGCGTTTTGACCTATCGTATCGCCTGGATGATGGGGCAACATATCGCAAAACCATGGGAGATACTGGCTCTGACCTTTACCAATAAGGCAGCCAACGAAATGAGGGAACGCATCGAGAAGCTGGTGGGTGACGACGCGAAGCGTATCTGGATGGGTACATTCCACAGCATCTTTGCCCGCATCCTTCGGTATGAAGCGGATAAGCTTGGTTATACAAGCGACTTCAGCATCTACGATTCCGAAGACAGTGGCAGGCTCGTACGCAATATCCTGAAGGAACTGAATTACGATACCAAAGAGATACGACCTAAGAGCATACAGTTCCTCATCAGCAAAGCCAAAAACGGCCTGATCTCCCCCGAAGCTTTTGAAAACAAATTCTTCCAGGGACCGTTAGATGATATCGCCGGGCAGGTGTATCCGATCTACGAGAACCGCCTCAAGATGAGCAACGCACTCGATTTTGATGATCTGCTCATCAAACCGATTGAACTTTTTGAGCAGCACAAGGACGTTCTGGAGGCATACCAGGACCGCTTCCGGTACCTGTTGATCGATGAGTACCAGGATACAAACCGCGCTCAATATAAAGTGGCGAAACTGCTTGCTGAGAAACACCACAACATCTGCGTTGTCGGTGACGACTCACAGAGCATCTACTCGTTCCGGGGTGCCGATATCTCAAATATTCTGAATTTCGAAGAGGATTATCCCGAAGCTAAGAGAATCGCTCTCGAACAGAATTACCGGTCCACCAAAGCCATACTGAAGGCAGCCGATTCAGTAATCAGGAATAACCAAAATCGTCTCGATAAAACGCTTTGGACCGATAATGAATTCGGCGAGACGATCACCGTGCTCGAAAGCTATAATGAACGCGATGAAGCTAACCGTGTCTGTCATTTCATCCAAAACCTGAAGCTGCGCAAGGGATACTCCTACCACGATTTTGCGATCCTTTACCGGACGAATTCGCAGAGCCGTGTTTTTGAAGATGCCCTGCGTCATATGGGCATCCCTTACCAGCTGGTTGGCGGCGTTTCGTTCTATCAACGCAAGGAAATAAAGGATGTCATCTCGTATCTGAAACTCCTGGTCAACCCGGATGACGAAGAAGCGCTGCTCCGGGTCATCAATGAACCGAGTCGTGGAATTGGTGCAAAAACCATGAGCACAATCCTCGATGCTGCCCATACCGACAACCGGCGGGCATGGGATGTACTTGCGGAGATTGAGAAAGTTAATGTCTATAAACCGGCTAAGAATCAGATTCGCGAATTTATTTCTATGATTGAAGAAACGCGTCAACGTCTCGGTACCGAACCGATGGTAGATACCGCACAATTCCTGATGAAGCAGACCGGTTATCTCCAGCAGTTTGTCCAGGAAGGCAGCCATGAATCGCTTGGGCGGCGGGAAAATGTACTCGAGTTATTCAATGCCCTCTCCTATCACGAGAAGAGTACGGAAAATGCAACACTCAGCACCTTTCTTCAGGAAGTGAGTCTTATTACCGATATAGACAATTACGATTTGCAGGAGCCATCGGTTACCTTGATGACGGTCCACGGTTCCAAGGGCCTGGAGTTCCCGGTCGTATTCATAACCGGGCTGGAAGATGAGTTATTCCCGATAGGAGCCAGAAATGGTGATGATGTGGATATGGAGGAGGAACGCAGGCTTTTTTACGTTGCAATCACACGAGCTCAAAAAGAACTCTACTTTTCCCATGCACGCACCCGATTCAAATTCGGAGATGATATTCCTATGAAGCGATCCCGTTTCTTATCCGAGATTGATCCGGCTGTTCTGCGGACGGAGACAGGCGCCACCTACTCCGGGTCAGGTTCACGATCTTATGGTAACCAACGTCCAGGAAGATGGAGATCGACGAAAGATTCTGGTTCAGCCAAACCATCGATCAGCAGAGCTTCTAAAACGACCCACTCGGGTATGAATATCGATTATGACAATATCACGCACGATGAATTACGGGTCGGCACAAAAGTAATGCACGAAAAATTTGGTAAAGGTAAGATCATCAGTAAAGAAGGTTTTGCAGATCAAACCAAGGTAGTAGTATTTTTCAATGATTATGGTCAAAAGAAGCTGCTCTTAAAATTCGCACGTCTGAGTATCCTTGATTAATTCTACTACATATCAATTTAACCTGGAAAAATCCATTCAGGTGCAAACCAGCCGCCAGCTGCAATTATTTAACAGTTACATTCGGCCGACCTGTAACCAGCAACCTGCCACCAGAAAACACTCATACTACTTTGTCCTTCTACTCTTAAGTATCTTTTGGGTTCTGATAGCCTTCCCAATCAGTTCCTATGCCCAGGTCAGTTCTGACGCCCGGGCGATGGTCATGGGGGGAGGTACGGCATATGTCACAGGGTTCGAAGCTAATTTCTATAATCCGGCCAACCTGTTGATTCCTGATTATACGTATACGACAGAGGTCGAAGTGGGGTCAGCGTCCCTGCAGCTTAACAGACGACCGGTAAATCAGGTATTCGTTCCCTATCAGGGACTTATTAATCAGTTTTTACCAAACCAAACCGGCGATTATCTAAATATTGATGGCAATCGTCAAAAACTACTTGATCAATGGTTTGTAGGTGAAGAATCAAGCTATTCTCGCTATGCCACATTTTCGGCGACGCCCATTGGAATAAGCTGGCAGCACGGATCATTTGCCTATTCTATCGGCGTTCACAGCAGAGGATTCAACCGCTTTGAACTCAGCAAGGGTTGGTATACCGGCAGTACACAGGATATCAATGGACCGAATCAGGTTACGAGAGATTTGAAACAGACAATCGTGACCTACCAGGAGGTATCCGTTGGTTTTGCACAAGAGCTGACCCTGATCGACGGCTGGTCGCCCCAGCTCAATCGTCTGTATGTGGGTGTGGCTCCAAAATTCATTATCCCAGGTACGTATATGCAGGCCGACTATCAGTCCGCTTATGAACGTAATGCGGCCGGAGGTTTACAACAGATAAGGGCCCTCAATTTGATGTCAGCCGGCGCTATTTCGGGGGCTTGGGACGGAACAAACGGAAACCTGGGTAATGGAGACTTGTTCAATCCAACCGGCTGGGGCCTGGGACTTGATATGGGTATTACTTACATAAAGAGTCTCGGGAACGACATCTCTCTGTTACGGGGCAAGACAGGTTCTCCTTTAAAAAAGTCTTTACGTATCAGCGTCTCGCTTACAGATGTCGGTTTCGTGCATTATAATCATCAGGCCGCTGCTGTAAACAATTCAACATCTACTAGATCAGTTCAACAACTCCCGAATGGTCCTATGACCGAGTTTACCGGCTCTCCTGTGCAATATTTATCCTACTTGCAGGCCGATGGAGCTGCTTCCGGTTATACCAATGCCGGGCGGGTGCATGATATAAGAGTGTCGCTGCCCACGGCATTTCACGCGGGAGCTGCCTATCAGGATAACTGGTGGATGTTAACCGGTGACCTTACCTACAGCCTGAATAAAAACTCATTTAATTTTGGCGGGTGGATGGCGCACGCAGGTGCAGAGATCCGTCCCCTTCACTTCCTGCCTCTTCGTGGTGGTCTTCAGTGGCAACCGGGTCATCATCTCATTCTTGCAGCAGGACTTGGCCTCGATACCAAACGGGTCAGTGTTGACTTCGGTACCCGGTTTAGTGCTCCGAGCACTAATCGTGGCTTTTATCTCATTGGTGCCGCTGTCACAACTTTGCGGCTGCACATCTGAGTTCAGTCCGTTGAATGCCTGTTAAAATTTGGTGATCTCTTCTCAAGAAATGCTCTCACTCCCTCCATGTGATCGGGTTGAGATGCAGCTCGTTCCTGCAAATTTTTCTCCAGGTCTAACATCTCCTCCAGGCTGTGTGTTGACGCAGCATGACTCATCTGTTTGATCAAACCAACAGCCGTCGATGGCATGTTGGCGTAGGTATTTGCTTTCTTTTTCAGTTCTGCAGTCAGACGTTCTTTTTCAGCTATGCCATTAATCAATCCCGCTTTTAATGCTTCTTCAGCCAGCATTATTCCACCTGTTGCAGCCCAGTCAAAAGCTTTTTGCCTTCCGATACGATTTGTAACAAAAGACATGACCCCGGTGTCGGGTACCAGGGCGATGCGTACAAAAGCCATATGAAATTCCACCTCCGGGACAGCAAGGATATAGTCACAGGCCAGTGCCAGGCCGATGCCTGCCCCAACGACCAGGCCGTTCAATGCAGCAATATACGGCTTCGGACTCTCAACAATGGATCGGAGCAAGGGATGGTAAAACTCCGCCAGGTACTGCTCATATCTGCCCGATTCGCCCAATTGCTCTTGTGTAAGGTCAGCCCCGGAACAGAAAGCGCGGTCTCCCGAACCGGTCATAATAACCACGCTCACGGATCGATCCCTGTTTGCCGTGCGAAATAACTCGGTCAGTTCCTCAATCATAGTTACATTTAACGCATTCAACCGATCGGGACGATTCAGTCTGACTGTAACTATGGTTCCATCTACTTCGAGGTCAACAGTCTCAAATGTTTGTGTCTTCATAGGCTTTTAGGCTTTTGATCATTTGTTTTTAAAAGAATAACAATAATTGTTTGTAAATGATCGAAATTTTGTTAGACTACCGTCAGTAGGTATAGATATTATAATTTGTTGATAGTTTCACTTTACAGATCTAACCCACATTTGCCGATAAGATGATTATATCAGTCCTGCGATTTCAAACGTTGACTAATGTAACATTATCGATTTTGCCTTCGTAGACCGGAAATAAAGACATGAACATATACTACCTCAAAGAAAATCTCCGCCAGTTGTGGCAACGCGTGAAGGAGTGGTTTTTCCCGACACCTGAACTGCAGCCCATTCCGATACCGGTTCGGCCACAAAAGCAACACCCCTGAAATGTTACGGTGCCACTATATTTGGCACACCTATCCTATCTCTTTTACTGACCGATTGTCAGCAAAGCCGGAAACTCGTGTTATTCTGCCATGATTCTTGAGCAAGTCCTGCCTCATTGATAGCCTTTCTTTTTTTGGCTCAGCATTTGTCTGTTTAGGAAAATAAAGCTGTCATAACAAACTGCAGGAAAATCACCTATGAAAGATTATAACGAAGCAAACGCGTTAGACCTGTTCGCAGACGACGTATTTGACGATTTTGAACAGGCTATTCCCTTGCTTTCTGAAGAAGAAGAAAAGAAATTAATTGAATCAGATATTCCGGATAAACTTCCGATTCTTCCCCTTAAAAATACGGTATTGTTTCCCGGAGTTGTCATTCCCATTACCGTTGGCCGGGACAAATCGCTCGAATTAGTGCGTGATGCCTATGAAGGTGAACGGATAATAGGCGTTGTAGCCCAAAAGGATGCGGATACCGAAAATCCTGATATCGAGGACATTTACCATGTGGGAACGGTTGCCCGGATTTTGAAGCTCATCAAGATGCCCGACGGCAGCAAGAGCATTGTTATCCAGGGCAAGAGCATTTTTTACATCAATAAGATCCTCTCCACGGATCCATACTTTCAGGCAAGTGTTGAACCGATCATCAATGACTCTGACATGTCCGGGCTCGAACTTGACGCAGCGTTGCGTTCGGTGAAAGAGACGGCGACTCAGATCGTTAATCTGTCCCCCAATATACCATCGGAGGCGGCTATTGCCATTAACAACATCAATAGTCCGACTTTCCTGCTCAATTTTATTTCTTCAAATCTGAATATTTCGATTAAGGAGAAACAGGAGATCCTTGAGACGGTCAAATTTTCTGAACGCCTTGACATGATCATCGGATATCTGAACAAAGAACTCCAGGTTCTCAACCTGAGTGAAGAAATTCGTTCTAAGGTCAAGACGGACATCGAGCAGCAACAACGTGACTTCTACCTTCGTCAACAGCTTAAAACCATTCAGGAGGCACTTGGCGAGGACAGCGAGAAAGAAGAAGTTGAAAAACTGCGTGAGAAGGCGAAGGACAAACGTTATCCTGATGAAGTGAAGGAAGAACTCGGCAAAAAGATTGATCAGCTGGATCGTACCCCTTCATCTGCACCAAATTATAGCATACTGCTAAATCACATCGAATGGGTACTGGATTTGCCCTGGAAGAAGTATTCGAGAGATAAGATCGATCTGAAGAGGGCCCGAAAGATTCTCGATGAAGATCACTACGGCCTCGAGAAAGTGAAGAAACGCATTATCGAGTATTTGGCTGTTTTGAAACTTAAGAAAGATATGAAGGCGCCCATCCTGTGCCTGTACGGGCCTCCGGGAACCGGTAAGACCTCATTGGGTAAATCAGTGGCACGTGCCCTGAACCGTGAATTTGTACGGTTCAGCCTGGGTGGGTTGCACGATGAAGCCGAAATTCGAGGTCACCGACGTACCTACATCGGAGCTCTGCCTGGGCGGATCATCCAGAATATCAAAAAGGCTGGCACCAGCAACCCGGTTATGATGCTAGATGAGATCGATAAAGTGGGATCAGATTTTCGTGGAGATCCGACGTCAGCCCTGCTGGAGGTATTGGATCCTGAACAAAACAACTCATTCTACGACAACTATCTTGAGCTGGAATACGATTTGTCGCGTGTGCTCTTCATTGCCACCGCAAACACGCTCGATACCATCCCGCCACCATTGCGGGATCGCATGGAAATTATCCACCTGAGTGGCTATACACATGAAGAGAAACTTCAGATTGCCAAGAAATACCTGGTACCGAAACAGGTGGGAGAAAACGGGTTGAAAAACGAGCAGTTCCGGATCTCGGACAAGGCTCTTCTGGAGATCGTAGACAGTTATACCCGAGAATCCGGTGTTCGAAATCTAGAACGTGAAATTGGCGGTATCACCCGCTGGGTGGCCAGTAAAGTGGCACAAAACGAAAAAGATAAAGGAAGCGTCGGCGTTAATGATATTGAGCATATTCTTGGTAAACGCCGTTTCTTCTCCGAGATCGCAGAGCGTACCACGGTGCCGGGTGTGGCAACCGGACTGGCATGGACACCTGTGGGCGGCAGCATCCTTTTCATCGAGGCCAGCCTCTCGCCTGGTAATGGAAAGCTTCACATCACCGGTCAGCTTGGAGATGTGATGAAAGAGTCGGCTGTTCTGGCACATTCATTTCTAAAGGCTCATGCCGAAACTTACGGAATCCCGCGACATGCTTTCTCGGACTGGGATCTGCATATCCACGTTCCGGCCGGCGCAATTCCCAAAGACGGTCCATCAGCTGGCGTTTCCATCTTATCGGCTATCGCGTCCATCTATACGCAACGAAAGGTAAGAAATACGGTAGCAATGACCGGTGAAATTACCCTGCGAGGTCTGGTGCTGCCTGTTGGCGGGATCAAAGAGAAAGTACTCGCGGCTAAACGCGCAGGTATCAAACAGGTCTTTCTACCAAAGAAAAATGAAGCTGATATCTCTGAAATTGAAGAAGATACGATCAAGGATATGGAATTCACTTACCTCGAACGTATAGAAAATTTATTGGAATCGGTACTTGAAAAGAAACCTGTGGCCGATCCATACGTAAAATTTAAACGCAACAACGACAAGGAACAAAGTAAAGATCGAAATCCGAAGTCGGACAAAGAGACTGACGAGGCCGTGACGGTAAACTGATTTTTACTTTTATCCATTTAAAGCCGTTTCTGTAAAAGGAAACGGCTTTTTTTGTTTCTTACCCATTATCACAGTATTCGTTCCTGCCCGTACAATCAATCTGCGTTACGCTTAACTCGTATTTGTGGTGAACAAACAGGATGATTAAGCTATCATGAAGAAAAAACACTAACTATTTTGAACCAACTATAATTAAATTATCTTATATACAACATTCTGTTAGGTTATGAAGTAGGGATCATTCTTAGCATTCTGATAATGATGGGTATCAGGATGGATAATTATGGCTTGTTACTCTAAGTCGGTAAATCGATATGCGGGATCGATCAGAGATAACTCAGATATTACAACACGTAAGGTTCGGTTCATCAGAGGCATACAACCAATTATTTCCGCTGGTTTATGATCATCTAAAGGATATCGCCAGCATGCATATGAAACACGAGCAGCATGGTCATACCCTATCGCAGACTGAGCTGGTTCACGAAGTCTATCTTAAGCTTATCGATCAGTCGGATATTAACTGGAAAGACCGTGCTCATTTCTATGCTATTGCCTCCCGTTGCATGCGCCAGATTTTAATCGATTATGCACGCAAGAAAAAATCACAGAAACGTGGCGGCCCGTCAGAACCACTTACTTATCTGGATGGGATTATGAAAGTGGAAAAACAAGTTGATGATCTTCTGAATCTTGATAGCGCACTTAAACGCCTCTCAAAGCTGAATAAGAGATTAGCAGAAGTAGTCGAATACAGATATTTCGGCGAAATGAGCATTGAGGATACCGCGGAAGTCATGGGCGTATCAACCAGTACGGTAATCAGAGACTGGGCCAAGGCACGCGGCTGGCTTTATAAAGAATTAAAGGGGAGTTTCAGCTAGTTTTTTCAGATCACTTGTAAGCAAAATCCCGATAGCTTAGAAACTCAATCGGCGGCTTATCTACTTGCCTGGCCGGTGATAGTGATAATCTGCCTGCCCTTAAGAATAACGGCTCATATTGGAGGTGCCACCTGCCATCTATCGATTGTAATTTGATAAATTCCATGTTTTTAACTATAAATATGAGAGTCGTTATCATGCGAAGAGTCCCGTGTGTGTTATAGTTAACGGTATTCAACTCCTGTAAAACAGAGTCATCAAAAAAAATGATTTAAAATCTTTGATAGTGAGACTTTTCATCACTTTTTCACGCATATAAATAAACAAGCGTAAAATTCAGTTGATTGCATGAAAAAAGAGGATTGGCAACGCATAGAAACAATACTGAATACGGTCCTTACTCTCCCGGATCAGGAATGGGATGCCTATCTTCAAAAAACATGTGGTGATGATGACCTCATTCGGGAGGTTAAAAGTATTCTTTGGGGAATCGAAGAATCAGAAAAAACGCATTTTCTCGAACGGGCATCGGCGGATCATCAGGAGCTCATCGACGAACTATCGGAGTTAAACCGGTCATGCTATGAAGATCACTACATCGGCAAGATAATCGGGCATTATAGAATCGTTGAAAAGGCTGGTAGTGGCGGTATGGGAGAGGTTTACCGCGCCGAGCGCAACGATGGCCAATTCCATCAGTTTGTAGCCATTAAGGTTCTTAAACAGGGTTATCATTCTGAGGAAATAATTCATCGCTTCCGGATTGAACAGCAGATCCTGGCAAATCTTCACCATCCCAATATTGCACAGCTTTACGATGCAGGTTTGACAGATGAAGGGATCTCATATCTGATTATGGAATTTGTGGATGGCATACCTATCGATGAATACGCCAATCAACACCTTTTATCGGTTAAAGAACGTCTTGGTCTGCTCATAAAAGTATGTAACGCGGTTCAGTACGCCCACACAAACCTGGTCATTCACCGCGACCTGAAGGCACAAAACATCCTGGTGAATTCAGAACATCAGATTAAGATACTCGATTTTGGTGTTGCCAAACTTATCGATCCTGCTTCGACAGAAATTACATTAATCGAAACGCAACCCGGCCAGCGCCTCTGGACGCCCCACTATGCATCGCCCGAGCAAATCAGAGAGGGAGTCGTATCTACAACCAACGATGTGTACTCCCTTGGTATCCTGATGCACAAGCTGTTGACGGATACATATCCGTTTGATTTATCGGGCAAGAACCTCCTTGAAATTGAAAATATCATCGTCAATCAGGAGCCGACAACGGCGAGTGAGTCCCTTGGGAAGTCCGGGCATCCGCAATTGGTGAGTGTTGCAAGGGGGGTAACGACACAGGATTTAAAAAAGGAATTAAAGGGCGACCTGGACTCTATCATCGCAAAAGCACTAAGAAAAGAGCCGGATGCCAGGTATGAATCGGCACGTCAGCTGGCTGAAGATTTAGATAGATATCTGCACAACCTTCCTGTTTTATCCAGAAAGGGAAATCTGCAGTATCGAAGTAGAAAATTTATCCGTAGACATGCCGTCCCGGTTATTTCAGCCTTCTTGATGTTGCTCACAATCGTCACGCTGATAACATATTACACGATTCAGATTACCGGACAGAGAAATAAAGCCCTTGTAGAGGCACATAGAGCAAGGCTGGTCACCAATTTTATGGTTAATATCTTTAACGACGCTGATCCTTATGACCAGCATAAGAAGAACCTTACTGCCCGCGAAATATTGGACCAAGGGACCAAACGCATTCAAAAATCGATTGCAGATCCGGACATCAAGGCTACCATGCTCTCGGCACTTGGGAATATTTACACCGATCTTGGGATGTATGATAAGGCCACCCCCCTGCTTCATGAAGCAATGGACATCAGGGAACATCTGAAATCCAGTGATAATATGGTTCTGGCAAGGAGTTATTTTGACTGGGCCAATGTTAGTGAGCTTTCTGACAACTATACGGTTGCGATAGACTATTTTGCCAGGGCAAGCCTTATATACCACCAGACGCATAATGATTCGTTATATGCAAAAGATATCCTGGAATTGGCATGGGTGGATTACCTGACCGCGGATTACCGGATTGCCGACTCACTGGCCACTACAGCACTACATATTGATCGGAAGATTTATGGAAACAACAGCAAGGAAGTAGCTCAATGTGATCAGTATCTCGCATGGGTTAACAACGGTGAAGGCAACTACGGATCAGCTGACAGCCTTTTCCGAAAGGCATTGTCCTTGCGACAATTGCTATACAAGGGCAATCATCCCTTAATTGCCCAAACTCTGGGAGCGCTGGCAAGGAACTTATATGATGCACAACACTATGATTCTGCAGAGGTATACGGGGAAAAAGCCCTGGCTATGTCAAAGCGGCTATTCGGCAAAAAACATCCTCAGATAGCCATATTACTGCATGGTCTGGGGCTTATTGAGCTGGCAAAACACAAATACAAAAAGAGTCAGCAATACATTCTTGAATCACTGAATATGCGCAGGGCCATCTTCGGTGACAATGATCCCCAAACTATAGTGAGCCTGAGTGATCTGGCCCATATTTATTACTCTGATAAACAATACACAAAAGCTGCTGATATTTTTAAGAAAGTTACTGATGAAAACACAAAAGCATTGGGGCCTGACCATCCGGAAGTAGCTCTTGCCCTAAACAATACGGCAATGTGTCTCTGGAAGGCCGGTAAAAAACATGAAGCCGTCTCCTATTTCAGAAAATCTATTGCTGTCGCTTCTAAAACCTATCAACCCGCTCATCCTCGTATGGTTTATTTCCGAAAAAATCTTGCCGACTTATACCAGGACTTAGACAATTATCAGAAATCGGAGACACTCCACCTTGAAAATTTTCGAATTCTCCAGGATAGTCTGGGCCTGCGTAACAAACGAACCCAAATCGTCCTTCAAAGACTCACTAAATTTTATAAGGATTGGGGTAAGTTGGATAAGGAAGAGTTTTATAGTGCCATGCTCAGCCGCAAAAAGAAACTGGTATCAATCTCTAAGTAACATTAGCACAAGCTGACTTTCCAAAACGTGTTAGCCTCTTTGACACCGGTGCCGCAACAATTTTGCCAAATTTACTATCTTATTTATCATCTTAAATAAACAAACCCGATGTAAATTTGGAATTAACCGGACAGATCATTCAATCCACAGGCAGCTGGTACAAAGTTGCATGTGAAGATCGAACCTATGATGCCCGCCTTCCCGGTAAATTCCGGCTAATGGATCGTACTCAGACCAATCCTGTTGCCGTGGGGGATGAAGTAAAAATAGAACTGCTGGACGATGAGGCGGCCAGAATCACAGAAATTCTGCCCCGACGCAATAAAATCGCCAGAAAAGCTACCCATGGGAAGAAGGGCGAACATGTCATCGCTGCAAATATTGATACAGCCATCGTTGTCGTATCGATCGCCGAGCCGGTCTATCGAACCGGATTCATAGATCGTTTTCTGGCCACCTGTGAACTTTTTGACGTTCTCCCCGTCATCACTTTTAACAAAATTGATCTTTTATCTCGCGATGATCGGGAATCTTTTGAATCGGTCGCATTCGTCTATCGTAACCTTGGATACACCGTGGTAACGTGTAGCATAAAAAAAACCGAGACACTTGAACCACTCAAGGGATTGCTTCAAAACCATGTCTCACTGCTTACAGGGCCTTCCGGGGTGGGAAAGACGAGCATACTGAATACGATCGAAAAGAAGAGCGCCCGCCCGGTTGCACCCGTTTCCGAATACTCCGGCAAGGGGAAGCACACCACAACATTCGCCGAACTCATCCCGTTGCATTTTGGTGGTTATCTAATTGATACACCTGGAATTCGTGAATTTGGTCTCGTTGGCGTGGCACCTGATGAGCTCTCGTTACTGTTTCCCGACATAGATGAATACCAGGAAAAATGCCGCTATTATAACTGTTCACACACCCATGAACCGGGTTGCGCGGTCAAAGAAGCTGTCTCGAACGGTGTTATTGCCTCTTTTCGTTATAAAAACTATATACAAATATATAAAAGTTTTGAAGATGAGCGCCGATAACGATTGAAATCGATTTGTCCTGATTACCCCAAACAACCCCATTACAACAATGAAACAGAAAACCTCCCTATTTGCTTTTCTGCTGATAGTTATGACTGTCAGCTGCATAGTTTTTGTCCCCATTAGCAGTTATGGGCAGATATCCAATATCGGATCCTTTATCCAGTCGGGCCAGCAAGATGCCAATGTATTGGCTAAATCCTATCTGGATCCTCTTGGAGAAGGATTTGGCCCGACATTAAATGCCGGATGGATCAACTCGGTAAGTCCGCATAAACTGTTAGGATTCGATATCAGCTTACGGATTGGTGCAAGTGTGGTACCAAGTGATGCCAGGACCTTTAGCGCTACCGCATTAAGTCTGCAGAACCTCTCCTACCAAAGCGGACCGTCGAACTCTCCTACCATCAGCGGTCCCAAGTCATCAGGTGCCACATTTGATGTCTCCCAAACCGTCAATGGACAGAAATATTCCATGGGAACTTTTACAATGCCCCGGGGAACGGGCTGGCACGCTGTGCCGGCACCTATGATACAGGCCGGTATTGGTTTGATAAAGGGCACCAGCATCATGTTCCGATTTCTTCCGAAGACAAGTGTACATAACTACGGGGATGTTCAACTCTGGGGTGTCGGAATCCATCACTCTGTCAATCAGTGGATACCTGAAGGTAAGTTACTGCCGGTCAAGATTTCCGTTTTCGCGGCTTATACAAAACTGCAGACCAACAGTCCGCTGACAATTAATCCTGTCACTGATGCAAACACGACGGACCCGTACAGCAATAGCAACAATACGTGGAATGGCCAGGCGGTCAACTCCACTACCTCTGCATTTACTGTCAATGCTATTGTTGGCAAATCATTGCCATTTATAGGATTTTTTGCCGGTGTCGGGTATGAGAGCTCGACAATGAAGGTTAATACACCCGGCAGTTATCCGGTGACTGTTCCCGATCCTACAGTGAGCAATCCATCTCACAAAGTGGTCGACAAAATCGATAATCCCATAAGCATTACGATGAATGGTGCAAACTCATTTCGTGGTCTCGTGGGCCTCCAGTTTAAACTTGCGTTCTTCCACATCAACGCGGAATACGTAATAGCGAAGTATCGGGTACTTAGCACCGGTATCAGCTTCAGTTTTCGGTAAAAATAATCCACTTTTTAATGGGCATCCAGCCAGTTATCTGCGATGCCCATTTCTACTTTCAGCGGCACGTCTAAATCCATCGCAGATTCCATTAATTCCCGAATAATTTCTGGTACTGTCTCCAGTTCACTCTCATGCAATTCAAATACCAGCTCATCATGTACCTGGATGAGCATGCGCGACTTGATTCCCTCTTTTTCAAATCGCTCGTCCAGCTTGATCATCGCCAGCTTAATCAAATCGGCGGCGGTTCCCTGTATCGGCATGTTGATCGCCGTGCGTTCGGCAAAACCGCGTATATTTTGATTGGATGAACGAATATCAGGGATATACCGGCGTCTTCCTGCCAGGGTCGTCACATATCCCTGCTCCCTGGCCTTTGCGATAATTTCATTGATGTACTTCTGAATTCCCGGAAACCGGTCAAAGTACGCATCGATAATCGCCTTTCCTTCTTTGCGTTCAATACCGAGACGCTGGGCCAGTCCAAACGAACTCACGCCATACGGGATGCCAAAATTCACTTCCTTGGCTTTGCGGCGCAGATCAGGCGTTACTTCATCCATGGATGTAAGATTAAAAATTTCCATGGCTGTGCGCGAGTGGATGTCTTCTCCCCTTTCAAACGCTTCTTTCATGGCTTTATCCTCGGCCATAGAGGCAATAATACGCAACTCTATCTGCGAATAGTCGGCAGAGAGTACGTTATAGCCATCTTCAGCAATGAATGCCTTACGGATCTCACGCCCGCGGTCCGTTCTGATCGGAATATTCTGCAGGTTTGGATTCGATGAAGAAAGACGTCCTGTTGCTGCAACATTTTGATTGAAACTGGTGTGGATACGCCCCGTATCCGGGTTAATCAGTTGTGGCAACGCATCCACATACGTCGATTTCAACTTGCTGAGAGCGCGGAAATCCAGCAACAATCCCGGCAACTCATACTCATTAGCCAACCGGGATAAAACATCCTCGGAAGTCGAATACTTGCCGGTCTTCGTCTTTCGTCCGGCCGGAAGACCCCGTTTCTCAAACAAGATATGACTTAACTGCTGCGGTGAATTCAGGTTAAACTCCTCTCCAGCTTTTTCGAAGATCTTGTCCTGCAACGTTACCATCTCATCTCCAAGCTCTCCTGAGAATCGCGCCAGCATGCCGGCATCAATCCGGATCCCATGCCGTTCCATCTTTGCAAGGACCGTTGCCAGTGGAAATTCGATAGTATCGGCCACTTCTTCCAGTTTGTCCCTTTCCAGTATCTTTTTCAGCACTTTAGCCAGTTGCAATGTCACATCGGCGTCCTCACAGGCGTATGGCACAACTTTATCCACCGGGATATCGGCCATATTCTTCTGGGCCTTCCCTTTCTTTCCGATCAGCTCGGTAATAGAAATCGGGTCGTAATTCAGGTACTTCCTTGAGAGTGCATCCATATTCAGCGCCTGATTTGAATCAATGAGGTAAGCGGCGAGCATCGTATCGAAGACCTGCCCTTTAACCTCCATTCCGGCATTCGCCAGCACCAGGTAGTCGTACTTCATGTTCTGGGCAATCTTATCGATCGATTCATCGCCAAGCAACGGTTTCAGCTCTTTCAACACGTTCTGAGTATCCAATCCCGATCTGTCGACACCACCAACGGGTATATAACACGCTTTCCCCTCTTCTACCGCCAGCGAGATACCCAATAACTCAGCCTGCAGCGGGTCAGTGGAAGTTGTCTCCGTATCAAAACAGACTGTACCAATACTGATGTACTCTTTCACCACTCTTTTTAAGGTATCCAGAGAATCTATCTTGCGATAGTCCACTTTTTCGTTATCAAAAGTATCCAGTTGGGAATCTTTATTCTCTTTC
>DATFNI010000301.1:0-4350 GCA_035266485.1 Balneolales bacterium | reverse complement strand
GGATATCCAGGTAATCGCGGGCTGCTTTTGCTCCTTCTTTATATTCTTTCGGAAAATCGGGCGTGTCGACCAGTTGTTTGCCCGGTGCGATTTCCAGGCTGCCGGCACCGCCAATTACGAGATAACGCTTAACCCCGGCATTTTTTACAGCATCCTGGATAACCTGGGAACCTTTCAGAAAATCGTTGTAGATGTTGGGATCGTCCCAGCCGGGATTATAGGCATTCAGCACAGCATCATGATCGGCCAGCACTCCGGCAAGCTTGTCATCTTCAAAAATGTCGCATCCGACTGCGGTTATGTGATGATCATCATTTGTGTCGATCTTATCAGGATGGCGTGCAATAGCGGTTATAATATGTCCTCGACGTACTGATTCCCTGAGAAGTGCTGAACCGACAAACCCAGAGGCTCCAATAATTGCGATATTCATTGTTCTCTTAGATTTAATTTAAAATTACCAGTTATCATCATTTAAAAATTACAGTAGCAGACAAAAATCATTTAAATTGACTGCAGAAATCCTGTAGTGTTATTTTGTTCAAATTCGTGACCATTGCCTCCTCAATTTCACTATAAAGTTCTTCCAGACATCCATTGATCTGCCGTCCGATGGGACAGTGCTGATTGGGTTCGTTTTTCAAACGTCCCAGGATTTGAATAGGCTGGATAGCATGATAGACATCCGCCAGGCAAATTGTTGAAGCGTTTCTGGTCAGGCGGCTTCCTCCGCTTTTCCCCGTTTTGCTGGCCACCAGCCCAAACCTGCGCAGGTTGCCGATTTCTTTGCGCACCAGAACCGGATTGATATTGATGCTGCTGGCAATATAATCCGAAGACAACCACTCCTCGTTTGTGGTAGCCAGTAACGTAAGAATATGGATTGCAACAGGAAACTGAGAACCAGTCATATTGTAATTTTTTTTATTACAATTTTAAAATATGTATTTCTGCGTTTCGAACAAATTTTATTTTTGTGCTGCAGATCATTTAAATCAGCCGGAAAATGAAAAAGGTCAACAAGTGTACTGTTGACCTTTTTACCCCACCAAGTGCGTCTCACTGAACAAACTCATCTTCGAGGTGATGCCCTGGGAAATGATACTGTTTCTGTAATAAGGATAGCCATACGGGCGAAGATAAATGGGCCATATAAAGGGGGTATCCGGGACATATCACAAAAATGTGAATAATCTTAAAACGACTCTTACAAGGCTGTAGCGCTTCAGCCATTTGAGATCTGATGATGGGCAGATGATCAGCGTATTGTATAATAATACACTTTTCTAATTGATAATTATCAGATTAGATATGTTTGTTTTGTTACCTTCTTGGAGAGGATGATTATTATGTGGTTATCAAAATATGTTTCTATCAAGGCGTAATTTTAGAGACAATCAAATCAAAGTGGAGGCGCATGATAGATCAGTTACAAAACCTGTCGATACGCACCTTTCTCTCCCTGGGACCTTATGAAAGAGATAAGGGTTTCCGTGAGCTCCTGGGGTCTATTGCACGCAAGGGCCTGTTTATTATCGGGATGCTGGGCATCACGGCAGTGGTTATCTATGTTGCCAGTCACCTGCTCCTTGTGGGAAAGCACGTCGTATGGCACTACACCGGTCAAAATGCGGGCTCGGAGATCATGCTCGTTGATAAAAGCCTCATTTTAATCTTCTGCCTTACCATTATTTTTCTGTCGCGGACATTGATTTCTGTACACTGGTGCCGGGTGCTTGTTTTTGTGTTCGTTTGGTTGATCTGCCTTGCCATGCTCCTTGATGATGTTGCCACACGGGACCTGACCGTTTCACCGGTTTACATCAGCTTTGCACTGATTATGGCCGGTGTCGGGATACCCTATTCAGGCTGGCAAACAGCGTTAATGAACCTGACTGTCATCAGCAGCTGCATTCTTGTCGTTTACGTGGCACCGCTGTTATTCAACATCCCCGTCGTACCGCTGTTGCTCGCCCAGGTGATCTACCTGGTACTGGTCGCAATCGTTCTGACGGGAATGTCTTCGCTCATTTATTTAAGCCGTTATGAACAGTACAATGCCCAAAAACATGCCGAGCAGTTAAAAACCCAGTTGGAAGATCGGGCACATACACTCGAGATATTGAAGGCAAAATCAGAGGAGCAGGCACAGAAGATTCTCCGGCACGAGCAAATCAAGGATCGCTTCTTTGCCAATATTAGTCATGAATTCAGAACACCCCTGACGTTGATTCTTGGTCCGCTGAAAGACATACTGTCCCGGCGGGACGAAACCGGAATGATCCCGGTAAAAGCTTCCCTGCTAAAACTGATGCAAAAGAACGCCACACAGCTTTTAGGCCAAATCAACCAATTACTCGATCTGTCTAAAATTGATGCGGGTGAGATTCAGTTGAATATACAGGACACCGACTTGGAAGCACTGGTATCGGAAACGGTTCTGTCATTTGTTTCCCTGGCTGAAGTAAAACAAGTCAGACTCTCTTACCATCCCCCAAAAGAGCGGCTGACAATAAAAGTGGATCCGCAACACATGGAACAGGCAATAGGCAATTTGGTATCCAATGCCCTGAAGTTTACGCCGGAGGGCGGTTCCGTGGACGTTTTTGTACGTACATCGGAATCTCCCGGTCAATCCGTTCAAATTAAAGTTGCAGACACCGGGATCGGCATTTCCAGTGAAGAATTACCCTACATTTTTGATCGGTTTTATCAGTCTGCCCAGAAGCCGGGTACGATAAATTCCGGGACAGGTATTGGACTGGCCCTGGTAAAGGATATCGTTGAACTCCACGGCGGCACGGTGACAATTGAAAGTGTTGTGGGTAAAGGGAGTGAATTTGTGATAAACCTGAATGGGTATTTCGAAACAGCAACAGATTTGCCTCAGGTCTGCAAAGAGATTGAAATCCGTGAATCCGGGAGTTCTGATCTTGAAGAATGGGAATGGCCGGAGGATGAGCCGGTGGCAGATGATGTACCGACAATCCTGGTAGTGGATGATAATCGGGATGTACTGATGTATCTGCAAGGGTATTTATCCAGGAAGTATCATGTAATCACACTCGATAAAAGCAGCGAGACACTCGGGATTTTGCGGGAACAGGATGTCGCGTTGTTAATCACCGATGTGATGATGCCTGATCCGGATGGATTCGAACTGTGTCATTCTGTGAAGCAGGATGAGAAGTTGAGCCACATACCCGTAATTCTTCTGACAGCGAGGGCAGGGGAAGAAAGCAAGCAGGAAGGCCTGGAGCTTGGTGCTGACGATTATATTTGTAAACCTTTCAGTGCATCTGAGCTGATGATACGTATCGAGAATCTGATTGAACTGCGCCGTATGCTTCGTGATAAATATACCCAGGAGGTGCGCATCGAGGGTGAAAAAGTGGATATGAGCTCGGCGGACGCCCGATTCTTAAAACAGGTACAGATCGTGATCGAAGAACAAATGGAGAACACCAATTTCGGTGTAGACTGGCTGGCGGACCGGCTTTATTTGAGTCCGCGTCATTTACAGAGAAAAATTCGTCACATCACAGGTCTGTCTGCTGCGGGTTACATCCGGTATATGCGCCTTGAACACGCCAGCCAGTTGCTGTCGAACAAGTGGGGAAACGTATCGGAAGTATCTTATAAAGTTGGATTTCAGGATACAAAATACTTCTCCAGGCTCTTCAGACAAACATTCGGAGTTACGCCTACCGAGTATATCGGTAGAATCGTTCAGTAACTTATCATCTTAGAGAACAAATAGCCTTTGGCTGGATCTGACGACAGATGTCCGATTTTTCACCGGCTCCCGTCCTCCTAATCTCATAAAGTTGCATAGGGTCCGTTCGGTATTTTCCAGGTATTCCAAAGAAGCAGAGCAAGTATCAAAGATGCTGATAGCCAATCACGCCGTCACCGAAACCAACCAGGAGCAACTGGCCGCAATTTGGAACAGGATGTGGCTGGACGTGAGAAAAGAGTTGGATGAATCTTCCTGGACTCAGATAGCTTTGAACCTGGAGCAGTGAATTTGTAGCTTGATAATTGATTTCTTGGATTTCTTTAAAAAGCCTCACCCAGAGTCAGGTAATACCCCATGACATGTTCTCCGAAACCAACATCGAGCCGGAGATTGATTGGATCGTTTGGATTCAGGTTGAAACGTAAACCTCCACCGGCCGCCCACTTAAGATCCTTTAGCCCGATGGATTTGATATTTGGCCATACCTGTCCCGCTGCGGCGAACAGACACAGACCGAACCTGCCGGTCAGGTGCTGTCGAAACGCAACCTGAGCCTGTGCCGCGTTACGATCGCGGTATCGCCCTTTGTAATATCCCCTCATGATTTCTGA
>DATFNI010000300.1:0-3760 GCA_035266485.1 Balneolales bacterium | reverse complement strand
TTCTTATCAATACATGCGATGGCTTCGTCCAGTTTGTTGTAACGAATGACCGGCAAAAGAGGACCGAAGATCTCCTCCCTCATCACCGGCAAATCATCCGTGATATTTCGAAGTACCGTCGGTTCCATGTATTGTGATTCGGAATCATAGTGTCCGCCAAAGAAAACCTCTGCTCCCTGTTTTTGCGACTCTTCCAGGAGATGGATCAGACGCCGGGTGTGCCTGTCGTCGATCAGCCGGGCAAAGTCAGGATTTTTAAGTCGCTGTTCCGGTGATTTACCATAACGATTCTCGATTTCACGGCCCAGAAGCGACAGAAATTCCATTTCCTTTTCTTCCTGAATTAAAACGTAATCCGGGGCTACACATGTTTGTCCCGCGTTTATGAATTTTCCCCAGCATATTTTTTGAGCCGCGTCGGCCAGGTTTGCGGTTCCATCGATAATCACCGGTGATTTTCCTCCAAGTTCCAGGGTGACGCTTGTCAGGTGGTGCGATGCGGCCTCCATTACTTTTTTCCCCACAGACGGTGAACCGGTGAAGAAAACATGATCGAAGGGTAATTCCAGCAGTGACTGAGCGGTTTCTTTGTCACCTTCGACGACTGCTACCTCATCGTGATCAAAGCAGTCGTGAACCAGTTTCGCAACAAATCGTGAGGTGTTCGGAGAAAATTCCGATGGTTTCAGCACCACACAGTTGCCTGCAGCAATAGCTGATACCAGGGGGCCCATTGCCAGGTTAAACGGGAAGTTCCAGGGAGAAATGATGAGACACACGCCACGTGGTTCGTACCGGATGTATGAACGGCTGCCGGAGAAAGGAACGGGATTTTTGACCCGCTGCCTGTGCATCCATATACCCAGATTATCGATTACATGTCGTATCTCACTGGTGACGACAAAAATTTCAGACAAATCGACTTCGGCCGGTGGCTTGCGGAAATCTTGCCAGACCACCTCGTGAATATCCATACGATGATCCATGATGTAAGATAAAAGCCGCTTCAGTTTGGCTGCTCTCTGATGCCTGTTGCGCGAGGCAACCTCATTCTTCCTGTTTTTCAACCGATCGAAAATATCCTGAAACTGGTTTTCCATGATCTGATCGCTCCACTGTTACCGGCATTCCATTGAAAGGCTGTTACCCCGTTAATATATCGGAAGAGAAGTTATCAATCCTCTTTACTTCTGTCATGAGATTCTCTTTTTGCATATGTTGGTAGCATATGCCACACTTATTTTTCCCACATCATAAGCCATGAAAGAGAAGGGCTTATCAGGTATAGGCAGGTATACGCAATTCATGCGATATCGATACTCAGAGGATTAACAGCCCGTTGTAAAGGATATCTTCATCACAAGTAATCAGGATTTTATTATGAAATCATCAGAGTTAACCAGGACTATCCCGTTTTTCATAGGTATGATTCTGATGGTCATGCCGGTGGAAATTTTCGCTCAGCAGTTGGGCGAAGTCAAGAATCTGTCGCTGACTATCTATAATAACAATCAGGCGTTGGTCAATGAGACCCGCACGCTGGATGCTCAAAAGGGGGTCTTTACCGCAGGGCTCGACAATATCTCCACGCAGGTCGATCCTTCATCGGTGGTGGTGCGGTTTCCCGGTGAGATAATCAAACAGAACTATAAGCAACAGCATACGACCATGCAGGATGTGCTGAAGTCGTACATCGGCCATCAGATTCGCTTCGTCAATGCAACCGGACACGTGAGGGGAGGTGAACTGGTTGCTTTAGATGGCGATCATGCCATTATCCATTCGCCGAATGAAGGCGGATACATAGTTATTAGTCATGTTTGGGATCACACATTTATCCTGGATAATCTGCTTACAAGGCCCAGTGATACCAATTCTATTACGTGGACACTGAAGGATTCAAAGGGTGGAAATCAGCCTTTTCATCTTACCTATCAAGCCGGCGGTCTTAACTGGAACGCCCGTTATAATCTGATTCTTCAGGATGATCAGAAAGCAGATCTTAAAGGATGGGCAAATATTGAAAATCAGACAGGTAATGATTTCACGAATGCGGATATCACTCTGTTAGCAGGGAACATCAACCAGAATACCAATATCAGACCGCTTAGAATCAATTCGTATATGAAAGTTGGTGAATCAGCGCGTTCAGCGAATGACGCTGCACCTCAGGAACGCTCTTTTGCAGACTATCATCTCTATGAGTTGCCGGGGAAACAATCGATTTCGGCTCACAGCAAGCAGATGGTTCCCTTAGTGGATGGGAGCAATATCTCAGTGAAAAAAGAGTACGTATATCAGCCCGGATATTATAGTCCGCCGGGCAGGATAAACAGTAACGCAGTTCTGATCAGATATACCGTGATCAACACGAAAAAGAATCATCTTGGGAAACCGCTGCCGGCCGGTAATGTATCTGTTTACAAGCAGGATGATGGCCAACTGGTATTGTTGGGAAAAGACAACATCAATCATACGGCTGTTAATGATTCCATTACCGTAACCCAGGGAGAAGCATTTGACGTTAAGGGATCAGACAAGGTTACGGATGTGCGTCATATTTCACCCAAGGTCACAGAAAGGGATGTTTCCGTAGAGCTATCGAATCAAAAAAAATCCGACATAACTGTTACAGTGATCCAGCATTTGAGTGACAGAGATCAGATCATCAAATCAAACTATCCCTATAAGAAGCGGTCAGCGTACATAGTTGAGTTCCGTATCCCGGTTAAGTCACAGAAAACGAATAGCCTCGAATATTCCGTGCGTCAGACCATTCCCTAACATTTAACGGATTATTTTGAATGGTCGCAGGAGATGTCGTTGTACGTTATTGTTCATTGTATTGAGCCATCTCCTGGAGGGTCAGCCGCCCTTCATAATAGGCCCGGCCGACGACGACACCATAAACGTTGGTGGCGGCTAATTTTTTCAGGTCGACGATACCGGACACACCGCCAGAAGCTATGAATTGGAGCTTGGGATATATTCTCATCAGCTGTTTGTATAATGCTATGTTGGAGCCTTCCAGGGTGCCATCGCGGGAAATATCAGTGCAAAGCACATATTTTAAACCGGATGCAATCATCTCCGCGAGATATTCTTCATTCGACCGTTTAGCTTGCTCCTGCCAGCCTGAAATCGCGATGCGGCCATTTTTCAGGTCCATGCCGAAGATGCACCGTTCCGGTCCGTATGTTGTCAGGACCTTTCCCCATGCTTCCGGGTTTTTAACCGCCATAGAACTGCTGATGATCTTGCTGATGCCGATATCCAAGAGTTTGGCTGCATCGTCATAAGCGCGAATGCCGCCTCCTGTCTGTACGGACAAGCCCGTTCCCTCAATGATGCGCTGAATATGCGGCAGGTTGACAAAATGACCATCCCGGGCTCCGTTCAGATCGACAATGTGGATGTGACGGAATCCCGCCTGTTCAAAAGCATGTGCCTGAGTGAGAGGATCATGATTATAGATCTGCGATTGATCATAATCTCCTTTCGACAGGCGCACCACATTCCCATCAAGCAAGTCGATAGCCGGTATTACGTGCATAGTAGAAAAACTGGTTAAATGTATGTATTGGGAAAATACAATTTCCCACATTAAAATGTCAGGCAATGAGTTGCAAGAAAACTCATGCGAAAAGGAATGGTTGTGTGCAATAGTTCGTTGATTTTTAGTGGGTTATTGTTAATATACGAGTGTGATCGGTTTTTTTAGATGATTGCTGTTGGAATAAAATGCTCATCTTAAATCGAA
>DATFNI010000299.1:0-3345 GCA_035266485.1 Balneolales bacterium | reverse complement strand
TGCTTTGACCAGCATCTCATCCAGATGTACACTCAGGCCATCCAAATCGACCCTGTTATTCTTCAATCCAAATTTGCGACGGATGACGGCATTAATCCGGGCGGATAATTCGAGCATAGAGAAAGGCTTGGAGATATAATCGTCGCTCCCGAGATTGAGGCCTTTTACCCTATCCTCATCCTCACCTCTGGCTGTCAGGATGATTATGGCGGTGCGAGGATATTCTGAGCGAATCTCTTCAAGCAGGCTCAGTCCGTCACCATCGGGCAAGTTTAAATCCAGCAGAACAATATCAAATACTTCAGAAAAAAGGGCCTTATGAGATTCCCGGATCGTAGAAACAGAATCAACGATAAAACCATCATTGTTCAGATATTTTGTCAGTGAGTTTGCCAGATATGGCTCGTCTTCAACTAGCAGGACTCTCATGTCAGAGTCTCCATAATGT
Source organism: Balneolales bacterium (assembly GCA_035266485.1). Classification (GTDB taxonomy): domain Bacteria; phylum Bacteroidota; class Rhodothermia; order Balneolales; family DATFMH01; genus DATFNI01. The sequence goes on along the minus strand of DATFNI010000299.1, from coordinate 2,897 downwards.
TAAAAATCCATCTTTATTAGAAAAATAGGATTGAATCATGGACAAATTATGTGGTTTATTTAAAAAAGACAAAACACTCTTTATTAGTATCCTATTTGCCCAAAACTTCCTCCCGGTATCCTGGCACGCACAAAACCCACCACTGTCATTCTATGTTCTTCGACTCGTCGAAGAACGTGGAATCCCGTTCGCATCCGGAAACGATGGTCATACAGGAACGGTGTGGGGCCCGTTGCCTGCGGGATCCTAAGCCGATCCCGGGAACGGCCGGGATCGCCGGCAGGATGACATCCTTTTGGGTTTGAGCTGGATTATTATTCCTTCGGATTGTCAGCCCGCCAGCCATCGAGGTTAGCCCCCCACCAAACACCACCACTGTCATTCTGATGCTCTTCGACTCGTCGAAGAACGTAGAATCCCGTCACATTCGGAAACGATGGTCATGTAGGAGCGGCACGTCACCCGTAGTCTACAACAAGACGGCCCCGTGACGGATACCTCCGGTCGACACACGTATTTCCTCAAGAGAATACATCTCCAGGAATTCCTCAAGTATCAATAAACCGGCCAGCATCACATCTGCCCTTCCCTCCATCACTACAGGCCATTTCTCAAGGGTATCCTGCACTGCATGTGTTGAGAAATAATCAATGAAACGTTCGATATCATGCTTATTCAACCGGTAATTCGAGATTCGTTCCGGTTCATACCTTGTGAGATTTTGAAGGATGAACGCCAAAGAAGTCACGGTTCCTGCTACCCCTACTGCCACGATATTGCCGGGCATGGAAAAAACGTGTTGCCTAAACTCATTCCGGACAGCCTGCCTACATTCTTCAATTTCCCCCACGGTAGGTGGATTCTGCTGTAAAAATCGCTCGGTAAAGCGAATGCTTCCCATCGAAAACGAGAACCGGTCAATCAGCGAATGATCCCCGCCGATAGCCACTTCCGTGCTGCCGCCTCCAATATCCAGAACTACGGTTTTTTCTGATTTGAGATCACCCGGTAACATCGACAGAGCACCGGCAAATGTCCATTCCGCCTCCTCTTCTCCAGAAAGAATACGCATATTCCAGCCGGACGTTTTTTTGATGGCTGCAACCAATTCTTCCCTGTTGGCAGCATCACGCACGGCACTTGTCCCGGTGACAACTACATTTTTCACATCAGGATATTCGTCGGAAAGCAACTTCTCATACTCTTTTACCGCATCCAAAACTCTTTCGATGCTTTCCCTGGATAGCCTGCCGTCTTTGTCTACCCCTTTTCCGAGACGTGGAACCCGTTGTTCTTCACGAATGACTTTCAGTTCCTGATTTTCAACGCTGGCTACCAGCAATAATGCGGTATTGGTTCCGATATCAACAGACGCTTTTAAACTCATGAGGGCAGTGGTTTCGTTAATAACAATGCGATCCACTCCCCTTCCTGCATTTCATTTTCGAGTTTCAGCCGGGAAAACCCGGGAGCTTCAAGCATCATTGGCCTCTCGGTTTCCAGCAATCCGGAAAGAAACAACCTCCCGCCCGGTTTCAAATGTTTCTCCAATGGTTTCTGCATTTCCAAGAGAGTATTTCTGTTGACATTCGCCAGGATTACGTCGTAGGTACCTTCTCCGGGAACGACTTCAAAAGAGCCTTCTGCGATTTTGTATAAGTCGGTCACATTATTAATCACGGCATTCCCCCGTGCATTATTGCTGCTCCACTCGTCGATATCAAATCCGAAAGCGGATATTGCTCCCAGTTTCAGCGCGGCGATGGATAAAATACCTGTGCCGGTGCCCACATCCAGGACCGTATCACCCTTTCTGATCGCAGATGGCAACAGGCGGAGCACCAGCCGCGTCGACTCGTGATATCCGGTACCAAAAGCCATCTTGGGATCTATTTCCAGAAGTATTTTACCATCCGGAACAGGTTCGTCGACCCAGGTTGGTTTCACGAAAAACCGGCCAATAACCAGTGGCCTGATCGATCGCTCCCATTCTTCATTCCAGTCGCGGGGCTCGTCTGTGTGCTCCCCTATGATTCTTGCCGGATAGGGTTGCAGGCTTAACCACTCTTCTATTTCCTGCCGAATAACATCACTGTACCTGTTCTGCGAAATAGTTGCATTAAGCTGATCATCCTCCTGCTCAAAACCGTGGAAGTCCATGTCCAGAAGTTCTGCAATCAGTAGTTCCTGATATTCGAACGGAATGGAGATGTTTAGTGTGATGTAGTTGTCAGGCATTTGGGTTGGCAGTTAGGAAGTCATTCAGTAGTCATTCTATGGTCATTCATAGTCATTCGGTTGCCGTATACGGGGATTGACACCCACTGACAACGGACTACTGACCACCTTCAACCTGTGTTACTCACAACCGGTTGTACACCAGTTCCAGCATCAGATGTCCGACTGCCTTCATGGTGTTGGGATCGATGATAGAGAGGTTGTCCTTATGAGTGTGCCAATACGGAGGAAAAGTAACCTGACCACCTTCCACCCTGTGGTCGATGATATCTATCGTGGGGAAGTCTGTTAATTGATTCAATACCGTGTGATCATCTGTTACCCCTGGTGTTTGTTCGTTGGTGAACAGAGTATCCAGCCCGATCTGGTCTGCCACGTTCCATATGGCATTTACGAGAAGCGGGGCATAACTGTACGAGGCTCCTTCTTTTGGGAAATGGGCGTTTTTTCCACCAACCATATCCAGCAGGATACCGAATCGGGGACTGTAGCCCGGCACGGGTGGATGCTGCGCCCAGTAACGCGAACCGAGGAAATAGTAATTATCCTCTCCGCTTTTTCCGTAATCCTCCCCATCCCAAAAAACGAGATCCACACCAATAGACGGCATCTTCTTGTGAAACTGACGGGCCATTTCCAAAAGAACAGCAACACCGCTG
>DATFNI010000298.1:0-5549 GCA_035266485.1 Balneolales bacterium | reverse complement strand
TTTTTCGATATCGATGATAGCTGCGGGATCTGTGGAATCGAGGACGGTTAGCGGCAGACCGTCTTTGCCCTCTGGCAGTGCCTTTTCAAATACGATAGGTGCCAGGCTGCTTCCGCCCATACCCATATGCACGACATGCGTGAATCCGGCTTCTCTGACCTCACGGGCAAATCGGTCCAGTTGAGGGACGACGTCGAGCATCGTGTCGGCGACGTTCATCCAGCCCATGGCATTGCGAATCACCTCTTGTTCTTTCGGATCATCCTGCCACAATGATGCATCCTTCTCCCACATACGCTTAACGAACTTTTCGGAATCGAGCTTACTTCTGGTTTCCGAAACCAGTGATTCATAATTGCCAAGCTCGAAATCCATAGTGTCGATCTCATCGGTCGAAGCCTCTTTCATCTTTTCGGATAACGTGTGGATCAGCTTGTCGTAGGGTTTGTTAAACTTATCAACTCCTTCATCCTCCAGCTGCTGTGTGACATCTTTGAGATCGATACCGACATCCGACAGCATGTCAAGGATTTCACGCGCCAGTTCGGTGTCTTTTTCAAGTCGCGGAGCTGCTTTGCCATGATCCCGAAATGCGTCAACCGTTTCCATCGGTATGGTGTTTACTGTTTCCGGTCCGATCAGGGCCTCCACATATTTCACATCGCTGAAATCGGGATCTTTGGTGCTCGTGCTGGCCCATAGAAGGCGTTGCCTGGCGCCACCGGCCTCGCTGATTTTTCTGTAACGGTCATCCGAATAGATTTCCTTGAAAATCTGGTAGGCAATGCGCGCACTGGCAATCGCCGTCTGTCCGTGCATTCTCTTTGCGAGTGTTGCCTGGTCGCCTTCACCCTTCATCTTTTCTTCCAGCATCGGGTCAACCAAAACATCAATCCTGCTCAGGAAGAAACTTGCTACCGATGCAATGTTCCTGATCGATTTTCCTGCCTTCATCCGGTCTTCAAGTCCAGATAGATAGGCATCGGCGACCTCCCGATACCGGTCCAGGTCAAACAGCAGGGTAACATTTACATTGATTCCCTCACTGATAGTCTTCCTTATAGCCGGCAGTCCTTCCTTTGTACCCGGAATCTTTATCATCACATTCGGCCGGTCGACCGTTCTCCAGAGATGCCGGGCTTCGGCAATCGTTTTTTCGGTTTCGTGGGCCAGGTGTGGGTTTACCTCGATGCTCACAAATCCGTCCCCTCCGTTGGTTTCATCATACAAAGGCCGGAACAGATCGGCGGCGTGTTGAATATCGGCAATGATGAGACGTTCATACACTTCTTCCGGCTTCAGCCCTTTGTGGGCCAGCGACTCGATCGCTTCCTGGTAATCTTTGCTATCAACAATAGCTTTTTCAAAGATGGACGGATTAGATGTCATTCCCCGAATACCATCATCGCTGATGAGTTTTTGCATCTCACCGGATACCAAAATGCCTCTTCTAATGAAATCGAGCCATATGCTCTGATCAAACTTGTGTACTTCCTGTAGTGGATTACTGTTCGTCATGATATCTCCTTGTTTTCCAATTCCGCAATTTTCTTCAATCTTCTCTCAAACCGTTCAACCGGTTTATAAGCTGCGCTGAGAAACGCTTTAACCAATTCCAGTGCCAGAGCATAACCGGTAACCCGGCCGCCCAGGCATATCAAATTCATGTTATCATCTTCGACTCCCTGCCGGGCCGAAAAAACATCGTGGATGAGTGCAGACCGTACGCCATGCACTTTGTTGGCTGCAATGCAGGCCCCGACTCCACTTCCGCAAATGGCGATACCGCGGTCGATCTTACCTTCATCGATAGCTTTGGAAAGAGGGATCACGAAGTCCGGATAATCGTCGGATTCATCCAGCTTCGTAGCTCCAAAATCAGAGATACTGTAATTCTGATCCTGAAGATATTTTTTTATGATTTTCTTTAACTCAAAGCCACCATGATCGGCAGCCAGCCCAATTCTTATCATAATTTTTACGATTCTTTTGAAAGGACAGAATGAACCTTATCACAAATATTACTAACAGTGAAGCCGTATTTTTTCATCACCGTTTCACCTGGTGCCGACGCACCATATTTGTCTACGCTTATCGTAGTGATTGCGTCGCCTACATAGGGTTTCCAACCGAGGGAGGCTCCCGCTTCAACCGCAACGATTGGCACATTTTCCGGAAACAACTTCTTTCTGTATGAATCATCCTGCTTATTAAAAAGGTTCCAGCTTGGCAGGCTCACGACGCGAATATTCAAATCTTCCTTTTCGAGTTTCTTCGCAGCCTCAAGTGTGAGATGTACTTCAGAGCCGGTAGCCGTCAGTATGACATCGGGTTTTTCGTCACTTGAAGACTCATAAAGCGTGTATCCCCCTTTATCCAGATCCTTTGCAATATTCTGATACTCGCCGGGATCAATTACGGGCAGCCCCTGACGTGTCAAGACCAAAGCAACAGGTCCATCCTTGTGGGAGACAGCTACTTTCCAGGCTTCCCGTGTTTCGTTGGCATCGGCCGGACGTATCACCGTCATGCCCGGTATCGCGCGCAAGCCCACCAACTGTTCGACCGACTGGTGGGTTGGGCCATCGCCTCCCAGACCGATACTGTCGTGCGTAAATACGTAGATGACGTGCAAGCTGTTCATTGAAGCCAGGCGCATCGGCGGGCGCATATAATCACTAAAAATAAGGAACGTAGCGCCGAAGGGTAACAGCCCACCATGCAGAGCCATCCCGTTCAGGATGCCGCCCATGGCATGCTCGCGAACACCGAAGTGCATATTGGTACCTTCAGGCGTACCCGCCTCAAAGTCACCGGCATCGTCAATTGTCGTTTTATTACTCCCTGCCAGATCGGCAGATCCTCCTATCAACTCAGGGATTTTGTTTGCCAGTGCATTGAGCACTTTCCCGGATGCATTTCTTGTGGCTGCCGGACCGTCATCTGTCGTAAATTCCGGCAGATCACCTGACCAGTTATCCGGCAATTTACCGTCCAGAATCCGTTTCAGTTCTTTGGCCTTAGAAGAATACTTCTTTTGATATTGTTCTAATAGTTTATTCCATTCGGCTTCACGTGCCCGGCCAAAATGACCGATTTGTTCAAAATGTTCTTTGGCCTCTTCCGGTACATAAAAGGTTTTGTCTTCCGGCCAGCCCAAGTTCTTTTTCGTAAGTTTAACCTCTTCTTCGCCCAAAGCCTTACCGTGTGCCGCAGCGGTATCCTGCTTGTTGGGGCTACCGTAACCAATATGCGTTCGCACTTCAATAATAGACGGCCGCTCGTGTTCTTCCCTTGCATTATTTATTGCCTCTTCGATGGCAGCGATATCGTTACCATCTTCGATACTCTGCGTATGCCATTGAAAGGCTTCAAATCGCTTCATCCGGTCTTCGGTGAACGCAAGATCCGTATCCCCTTCAATCGATATGTGATTGTTGGCATATAACACTATTAGTTTGCCGAGTCGCAGGTGGCCGGCCAGAGACCCTGCTTCCGAGGAGATACCTTCCATCAGATCACCATCGCTGGCGATCGCATAAGTGTAATGATCCACAATATTATAGCCAGTGTCATTATACCTGGCAGAGAGGGCTTTTTCCGCGATGGCCATTCCTACTGCATTCGAGAAACCCTGCCCCAGAGGACCTGTTGTCGCCTCGATACCAGGCGTCCTGCCGTATTCCGGGTGCCCGGGTGTGAGACTGTCCCACTGGCGCAACTGTTTCAGTTCGTCCATCGACAGATCATAGCCGGTCAGATGGAGCAACGCGTACTGCAATGCGCATCCATGCCCTGCGGATAGTATAAACCTGTCGCGATTAAACCAATTCGGATTTTCAGGATTAAAATGAAGAAATTTCTTCCACAACACATAGGCCATTGCTGCTGAGCCCATTGGTAATCCGGGGTGTCCGGATCCGGCTTTCTGAACCATATCTGCCGCTAATAAACGAATCGTGTTAATGCATACCTGATCAACATCTTCGACAACTACTGTTTCACTCGTACTCATGGTCTCTATAAATTTTTGTCCATTGCAATTTTCAACCGGTAATCGTGCCAGGACTAACCGTTCTTTTATTCTTTCATAGTTCATCTATTGAACGGAGTGAGTTGTCGCATCGTTCGTATATTAGATAAGGAGCGTAAAGAAAAGCGCTTTTAATTTCAGATTATCTTCTATGCCTGACCTTATAAGTAGCATGAAATTGCAGAAACTACGTCAGGTTGAGGAACCTGACTTATTACAGGCTTACTGTTACTGTTAGAAAGCTCCCCCAAGGTTAATTCCCATCCCTCTGGATCGACATGATTCAACAGTGGATGCTTAGCCACTCTTTGCCGATAGTTGATACATTGAGTTCTTATGCAGGTTACTCATTTTGTTAAACATTTGAGCACCGATCACATCCCAATTGGCTCTTTCAGTCACTTTAGCCCGGCCATTTCTCCCCAGTTCTGCGGCATAATCAGGATTCTTCAACAGGTTTATCACAGCGTCAGCAAGAGCTTCCGCGTCCAGCTGTTCTACCAGAAGGCCCGTTTTCCCTTCATCGATGGCATCCGGTATTCCGCCTGTTCTGCTGCCGATAACCGGTTTACCACAGGCACTTGCCTCCAGGAATACGATTCCGAATCCCTCTACCCCCGGATATTCAAATTTGGACGTCAATACAAATATGTCACATAAATTATAGTACTGGACCCTTCTTTCATCGCGGTAGGCTCCCATAAACCGTACCGTATCCTTCAGATCAAGGTCTGAGATTATTTGTTCAAGACGTTTACGATCCGGGCCTTCGCCAACAATCAGATACAAGATATCCGGTATCGCCTTCTTAATGCGGGGCAGAGCTTTCAAAACCATATCAATCCCCTTCCATGATACCAGGCGGGCCATGGTCATTATTACGGGCCTTTTCTTACCAAATAATTTTTCATGCAACCCATTAACCTCGATCGGACGGAAATAGTCAGGATCCGTTCCATTGTTGAACAGGGTCATTTTCTCTGATGGGATGCCCAGGTTTAACAGCAGTTCACGGGTATAATTACTCACCGGGAAGAAATGATCCACTTGTCTTAGAATTCTCACCATTTTATTCAGATAGAGTTTTTCTGCCGATGAATTTCGTGGGAAAGGCGTAAAGAATAGCTCTCTCCCATGAATTGCTGTTATAATTTTATGGTCGTGCCACTTCTTAGTCCATATTGAATTGACAACCGTCTGCCATTGTGTATGAAAAATAAAATCCGGATTTTCTTTCTGTGCAATAACCGGTAACAGGGGCATCAGGGTCACGGGCAATAGGGTATTTGCCGATGGAATCCTGTGCACATGAAATGGCTCAAGCTTATCTGTTCTATTCGCAATTTCTTTTTCAGGAGCAATTACTGATACATGAGAAGCGTATTTAGTGAACCGACGGGCGAGTTCTACGGTGTATGTCTGTATTCCCCCGATATCGGGTGGAAAATCCTGACTGACAATAATGGTGCGCATATTTTTTTTATGATTAATAAACCAACATCAAAATTTTCGCATC
>DATFNI010000297.1:0-8740 GCA_035266485.1 Balneolales bacterium | reverse complement strand
GGCTTATTTTGTAAGGAGGCAATGGTTATGATTGGTCCATTGATAAGAAACGGAATCATATCTGACGGTACCAACTACGTATTTGCCGTTTTGATTGGGATACTATTCGGATATGCCCTGCAACGTTCAGGTTTCACAAATTCACGGAAAATTGCCTCGGCCTTTTACATGAAAGATGTCGATGTACCCGTCGTGATGGTTACTGCAATTATCACTTCCTCTGTCGGCCTGTGGGGAATGTCACTTTTGGGATTGATAGACACCAGCCAAATGTATTTCCTCCCATCCTATCTCTTACCTATGGTCGTTGGTGGATTCATATTCGGGATCGGAATGGCAGTCGGTGGATTTTGTCCCGGCACTTCCCTTGCATCCATGGTTACGGGAAAAATCGACGCGATGGTCTTCGTCGGCGGCTTCCTCCTGGGAAGCTTACTGTTCGGTGATTTGTATCCATTCTGGGATAAGTTTTACAACTCTGATGCTCATGGCGTCTGGCGTATTGATCAGCTCCTTCATATAAACCTGGGTCTGGCGGTCCTGATCGTTACACTTTTAGGTGTATTCGGCAGCCTGGGCATGCGAAAACTACAATACAAATTGTGGGGTCGCCATGATTAAGACATCTGCGAGATATTATGTTGTGGCACTGGCCCTGTTGATTGCGTTCATACTGGCTTTCTTCCCAACCTCCGCTTTTGTACACAATCCATGGACGTTGGATACGCATCTCAAACAACAGCATTATAATGAGGCCGGTCTTTACACGGTCACCTCTTTTGAGGCAGGTCAATTTTATACAAACGATCAGACACAGTGTTACTGGATTGATGTGAGAGATACAGCAGAATTCTCAAAATCACATCTGAAAATTGCCCTGAATCAGACGCTAAAACAACTGGAAAACACAGCATGGAAACCTGACAATCTGATATTGCTGTATGGTGATAATACCCGCGATGCCCAAAAAGCTGCTGCCTATTTGAGGCAGGTCAAAAACGCGAGGGCATTTGCCATCGAGGGGGGGTACGCCGCTGTAAAAAAATACCTTATTGATCCAATCGGGATATCAGTGACTAATCAGTTTTCCGATCAACAACTAACCACCCTGATAGAAGCACGAAACAAACTTTCCGGGCAAAAAATATCGCCGGAGCAACTGCTCAACAATTTAAAAAGCAGTAAGCCTGCAGCGAAAAGGGAAGGCTGTTAACAAGCATATTAATAATAATATGTCTTTATCAGTATTGTTTCCTCCCTCGAGGGAGGATTAAGGTGGGTGTTCCCAAGCGTCTCACTATCTGATGCGCATATTCACAATGAAACGCTGTGTGGACACCCCCTATAAGTCCCCTCAAGGGGACAAGGAGAGTTTCCTCCCTTGAGGGAGGATTAAGGTGGGTGTCGACAAGCGTCTTACTATCTGATGTGCATATTCACAATGAAACACTGCTTGAACACCCTCTCCTTGTCCCCCGAAAGCTTTCGGGGGACAAGGAGAGTAAAAATACTGAGTCCATTAAAATAGCATTGATCAAATCGTTTTGTTTTCTTTTGATGAATGTCAGATTTGAAAACCATTGAAAACAAAACAGGACACAGTATGAAATCAAAGGCGGTTCAGGACTATTATCCGGATGAGCTTAGTTACTGCTACGGTTGTGGAAGGTTAAACGAGCACGGGCATCATCTGAAAAGCTATTGGGACGGCGATGAAGCGGTGGCCCATTTTACGCCTGAATCTTTCCACATCGCTGTTCCGGGATACGTTTACGGCGGTTTGATCGCCTCTGTCATCGATTGCCACGGTACCGGGACCGCAGCGCTGGCAGCATACCGTGCTGACGGCAGAGAACCGGGAAGCCTGCCGGCATTTCGTTTTGTGACAGCCTCCCTTCATGTCGATTATCATAAACCCACGCCACTGGGGGTTGAACTCGAACTGAGAGGGAAAATCATCGAGAAAAAAACGAAAAAAGTGGTTTCCGAGATTACGGTTTCAGCCAATAATGAAATCTGCGCCAGAGGCAAAGTCATTGCCGTTTTAATGCCGGAAGGTTTTGTTAATGAGAAATAAACTTGAATCATAAATCCGAAACAAATTGGCTGGATTTGAGTCATGATTAGTTAATTCTTGCTTTCACGGGAATAGCATACATATGAAATTAACCGAATTGCCACACTTTACACCACCGATGTCATCCTGATTTTTTTTCCGCCGCGGCGGAGAAAAAGTAGGATCTTGTGAAATCCGGATACGATTGTTGCATCTGCCTACTTGGGATCATAGCAAAATGCGGAACGAGATCCTTCGGCCCAATACGACTGTTTGCAGACTAAGGACCAGGTCTGGGCCTCAGGATGACATCTTCGTGTTTGGTTCTGTTATTTCGGGATCTTGTTTAAAATCTCATATTAACCTATAAAAGTGATGCCGGCTTTACGCCCAAAATATACACTACATGGAAAGATTAAGTCCCCTTCAGGGGATTTAGGGGTTGAACAATGCGTCATTCAACTCATTAACAGTAATTAATAATTGCAACTGAGTTGCAAAAGACATTATATTACCTGCAACTCAGTTGCATTTTCTTCCTGGAAACATGGATTCAAATCTATTAAAAGATATTCTCCACTCCTATCACATTCGCATAACCGATACCCGGTTGCAGGTCCTGGATGTGCTGTTACATTCCAAGTCAGCTCTATGCCACCATGAAATTGCCGCGGCTCTGAAACAATACCAGATTGATAAAGTGACCATATACCGGACACTGGACGTATTCGAAAAAAAGGAGCTGATCCACAAAATTGCCACTAAAGACCGTAACTGGCAGTATGCCATTCGATTAAAAAAAGGTAAACCTACAGAGGCCGACCATGCGCATGCCCATTTTGTTTGCAACCGGTGCGGTCGCATTTTTTGTCTGCCTGTAGCCGGATATAACCAACAACCGGATGAAGATATGATTAATGGGTTCCGGATCATGGAAAAAGAACTGCGTTTCCACGGATTGTGCCCCGATTGTGCATCATCAAGTAAACCTAAAAACCGAAACGATGAGTGACATACTCTTAGAGGCTAAAAATTTCGGAGTAACACTGGACAGGACGCCCATCTTAAAAGATCTGGATTTCAGCGTTCGGGAAGGAGAATTTCTCACCATCATGGGACCAAACGGCTCGGGAAAGACGGTTTTAGTGAAATCACTGCTTGGATTACTACCCCACGACGGCGATTTAAAATGGCACAAGAAACCTCGAGTTGGTTATCTGCCCCAAGGACTTAACCAAACATCTGTGAGGGACATGCCGGTAACCGTTCATGATTTTTTCTCATTCAAAAAACTCAAACAGGACGAAATCCGGAAATATCTCTCGCTCGTTGGACTCGAACGCTCGGTTCTGAACAAACGCGCCGGACTACTGTCTGGCGGAGAATTTCAAAGGATGCTCGTTGCCTGGGTACTTGCCTCACAGCCCAATATCGTATTTCTCGATGAACCAACTACGGCAGTGGATATTTCCGGCGGCGAGACCATTTATTCGCTCTTGCGTGATATCTGGGAAAAACAGCAGTTAACGATCGTCAACGTGACCCACGACCTGAATATCGTATATGCACATTCGACACACGTCCTGTGCCTTTCGAGATTCGGACATCGCTGTTACGGAGTGCCTAAGGATGTCCTGACACCGGAGGTTTTACGGGATATTTACAAGACCGACATCAAGTTCTACACACACGAGGGGGAGTCCTGAATTGATGACAAACCAATTATTACTGAGTCTGATCAGCGGAATTTTCATTGCCGGGTCCGCCGCTTATCTGGGGACGCTCATGCTTTCAAAACGAATGGCCGTGGTTGCAGGCCCACTGGGGCATCTTGCACTTCCCGGCGCGGCATTGGCACTGATTTACGGTTTTAGCCTGTATATTGGTGCATTCCCTTTCGTAATTTTAGGGATTTTACTGATTTGGGGCATTGAGATCAGAACGAGACTTCCGATGGAAGCACTGACGGCCATTGTGTTTGCCACCGGCGTGGCCATAGCGTTTCTGTTCCTGCCGATCGACAAAGCCGAAGCGGCTTTAATCGGTGATATATCGAAAGTCAATGCCTATGAAACAGTGTCGGCCGTTATTCTTTGTTCAGTGGTTTTAATAGCCATAAACCGCAGTTACTCGAACCTGATGCTCATGAATATCAACGAAGATGTTGCAAAAATTGAGGGCATCAGCGTAAAAAAATACAATCTGATCTACCTGGCATCCATCGCCATCATCGTTGCATTGGGCGTCGACCTGGTAGGCGGACTCATGACAGCCGCTTTGGTAGCCATTCCCGCCGCAGCGTCAAGAAATTTCAGCAAAACCCTCGTCCAATTCGGTTTGCTATCAGGGATTTTCGGCGTTATTTCCGCCGTGATTGGAATTATCTCAGCCAAACTCACAGGACTGCCAGCCGGCCCCCTGGTTATTCTGACAAGCACGGTTATTTTTTTGATCTCGATCCCGGCATCAAAGAACTAAAAAAGTGCCTCACAATTATGAGCAGGAAGATGTAGTGATGACTATCGTTCGACCGGTATCGTAATCTTAGCCATGCATTTCACATCATCTCCATTCAGAATTTTTGAATCGCATAATCTCATAATAACACACCTCTGTTCGGCAGAAGCACAAAGGCTTTCATTAACCGTAATCTCGGATTTCAATATAAAAATGCCAAGAATGACTCCTGCAAGTCTTATGCTGCCTGTAGGTTGGTCAAATAATTTGATCTGTCTGCGATATCTTATCGTTGTTGAGATAACGACCGGATAATAACCCTCGGCAATAATTTTGCCGAAATCAAAAATATGCTCGATGATCACTGTTCTTAGATCCTCAAGCCATCTCACATAAACGATGTTATTCACGTGTCCGGCAGAGTCTATATCATAGGTTTTGACCTCCAGTTCTGCCTCAACCGTATCCTCATTAATTCCAACCGATATCATTCTCATCCTGTTTTTCTATTTAAACAACGTAGGGTCTGGATAAGGTTATTAAACTGACCCAAAACACAAAGATGTCACGCCGTCTTTTTAAAAAATATCTCCTCCTCAATTGAAAAGTCAGGATTGGCAGCAAGAAGCTTCGAGGTTCTGCATGTCTGGTTGACAAGTGTTCCTTCTAAATATGCCTTCACCGCATCGGCAATCAGGTGATTGCTATTTTCTATCATTGAAACATTTGTTGATTTTGATCAAACCAATCACTTATGATTTGATTTGCCAATGTTATTAATTCGAAAATTCTCTTATCCGCGATGCTGAAATAGATGTAGACCCCCTCTCTTCTCGCCGAGACAATACCAAGTCCCCGAAGCATCATAAGGTGCCGGGAAACTACGGAAGTGTCGATTACCAATTCGTCTGTAATTTCCGTCAGGTTTTTTTCGCCTTCTTTGAGCAGTCCTATTATTTTCAATCTCTGATCATTCGACAGGGCCATAAAGAAACGGCTTCTCGGGTCCATTATAGGCCCCATCATCCGGCCATGGCCATGCATTCTTCCCGGCATCAGAACTCCTTTATTTGTTTAATTGCATAATTGTGCAATTAATATAAACTACAAAAGGATACCAATCAATTTTTCCTATTTTTCAAAGTATTTTAGATTGAATTAAAGATTATTAAATAATATTTACTGCTCTCTCCTGCCATATTTTGAGGGACAAAAATTATGTTACCCCACAAAGAGACCAACAACAGTTCTAATCAATCTATCTTTGACCGTTTTGCCGCACTAAGGGCCTTACGACATCGCAATTTCAGGCTTTATTTTGGCGGCCAGGGACTCTCGGTCATCGGCACTTGGGTTCAGCGAATTGCCCTCACCTGGCTGGTCTACCGGTTAACCAATTCGGCTCTGTTGCTTGGCATCGTCGGATTTTCCAGCCAGATTCCGATATTATTAGTGACTCCCCTTGCCGGTGTTTTGGCCGACCGCCTCAATAAGCACAAAATCCTGCTTTACACCCAATCACTATCGATGCTCCAGGCATTCGTTTTGGCGTTCCTCGTTCTTTTCCATTTGATTCAAGTGTGGGAGATTATCCTCCTTAGCCTTGTTATTGGGACGATAGACGCCCTTGACATGCCAACGCGGCAAAGCTTCATGGTCGAGATGGTTGGAAATGACCGTGAGGTTCTTGGTAATGCCATAGCCATGAATTCAAGTATGGTAAACACGGCAAGACTCATTGGTCCTGCCGTAGCCGGTATTTTGATTGCGGCAGTTGGTGAAGGATGGTGTTTTCTGTTAAATGCGGTAAGCTATATAGCTGTCATCGTCTCTCTGTTGAGGATGGATGTCGTCCCCCGAAAAATTCCTGTTAAGAAAAAAGAAACCTTAAAAGAACTGAAGGAGGGATTTCAGTACGCCTTTGGATTTCCACCAATCAAAGCAATCCTGCTGTTGCTCGCGCTGGTCAGTTTTATGGGAACACCCATTCGCATCCTGGCTCCTGTTTTTGTTAAAACCGTTTTTAATGGCGGAGCCGATCTGTATGGGTTCTTTATGGGAGCTTCCGGTCTGGGTGCACTGACCGGCGCATTGTTTCTCATGAATCGCAAAAGTGTACTCGGACTTGGAAAACTTATCACCTACTCTGCGGGTGCTTTTGCTATTGGACTTGCAGCCTTTGCACTGTCACATATCATATTCATATCAGTTATTTTCATGTTCGTAACCGGCCTCGGAATGATGGTCCAACTGGCTGGCAGCAACACCCTTTTGCAAACGATTGTCGAGGAGGACAAACGGGGACGTGTGATGAGTTTATACGCCATGGCATTCAGGGGGATGGCACCACTTGGCAGCCTCCTTGCCGGAGCCACAGCCGGACTCATTGGTGCATCCATGACTCTGGTAATTGGCGGGGTCATCTGCCTGGCAGGATCGATCTATTTTTTCATAAACCTGCCCGAACTTCGCAAACTGATCCGTCCTATCTACATGCAACTGGGCATCATCAAGGAGTCAATACAAGGCGTAGATACCGCATCCCGGCTGACTTATAATGAGAAGGAATAGAAGACATGAATTTCATCCCTCGAGGAAGGACTAAGGAGGGTGTTAACGAGCGTCTTCATTGTCTAAAACGCGTATTCATAATCCAGCGCTGCGTATAACACCCCCTAAAAGTACCCTCAAGGGGACATAAAGCCTTAAATCATAATACACTCAACCAATTCACCCTTTTGGGGGTTGGTTCTATCTTCCTCGACCACAATCAGACAATTCGCCTTTCCCATTTCAGCCAGGTTGCCTGAGGATTGGGAGCCGATTTTCTCAGCCCTGTATTTCCCATCTGCATAGGTGCAAAAGCCTCTCATGAAATGGCGCTTGCTATCTTCTTTTTTAAGATCACCATCGAGTGTTGCTACTATTTTTTGTGTGATATCCAAATCAAACAGGGAATAAATGTTCTCCTGCGCAAAGACCAGGAAGTTAACCAGGCAGGAAACGGGATTGCCCGGCAAGCCGAATACGAGCGTTGTCTTGCCATCATGATTATATACCCCAAACAACACGGGCTTTCCCGGTTTGATACTAACACGCCAGAATTTTATGTCGATTCCCAGCTTTTTGTGGACCTCCATTACGTAATCATACTTCCCGACAGAAACACCGCCGGTTGTAATGAGAATGTCGAGGTTATTATCAAGTCCCGATTTTATTCGGTCGTAGATGAGCTGCTTATCATCCTTAGCCATACCCAGGTTGACCGGTTCCATGTTCATCGCCTGGACAGCTGAGAGCAGCGAGTATAAGTTGGAACAGCGGATCTTATCGCCTGCCGGCGTTTCATCAACATCCACCAACTCATCTCCCGTTGCCAATACGCCGATGCGGAGACGCTTGTATACGTTCACTTTTGACTGCCCGCATGAAGCAGCAACCGCTATGTGATGGGGTTTCAGCAGCGTATTCCCCGTCAGGGCGACTTTCCCCTTAACCAGGTCGTTCCCCTGTTTCCGAAGGTTCATTCCTTTGACAAGTCTTATTCCTTCCTGCAGTGAAACATGATCGTCGTCTATTTCGATGTCCTCGACAGGGATAACCGTATCGCAGCGATCCGGCAGCCGGGCACCCGTCATAATGGTGACGGCTGAGTTATCATCGATGCGAACATCGCTGAACTTGCCTGCTGAAATCTCTCCAACGATCTTCCACTCTCCTCTTCCCGGAGTAAAATGTATCGCAATCCCATCCATCGCGGAGTTGTCGAAAGGCGGCAGGTTGATGTCGGAATAGATATCTTCAGCGAGAATCCTTCCAACAGAATCGACCAAATCGACCTGCTCGGTTTCCAGGTTTAGGTTGCTGAATTCTTTTTTCAGAATGCTTTGTGCTTCTTGAAAACTGATCATGATTTAGTGCTTATTTCTGGTCTTCCACGACGTCATCAATCCAGCTCATGGCGGCCATCATCGAGGGCAGGCCGATGGTAGGCAAAGCTAAAAGTACGGCATGGACCATCTCTTCTTTGGTCACCCCTGCCTTGAGTGCTTTCCGTACATGTGAGTGGAAACCGCCTTCCAGCCTTGCCCCGGCGGAGATGCTTAGTTTGATCAATGCCCTTGTTTTCTCATCTAACGGACCAGCCTGATGGACCGCTGTGCCGAGTGCTTCATATGCATCAGCAACTTCCGGGAAATCTTTCTGAAACTTCTTGAACCTCTTTGG
>DATFNI010000296.1:0-5438 GCA_035266485.1 Balneolales bacterium | reverse complement strand
GAGGACCACGGGGAATTATACCAAGTGGGTCTGGGGTAATATAATTTCCAGTCTCAGGATCATAATACCGATTCCAGTTATAATGAAGTCCGGTTTCGGCATCATAATATTGTCCCGCAAATCTTATATTAAAAAGAATTGTTTCAATGTTAACCTCTGCTAAACCAAAAGGCAAATAGGCCGCCGACCAGACAATTTGCCCGGAAGAATCAAGGACATTTTGCGGGGTGGCAAGGTGGTCGTTCTGGATATAGTAGATCCCTGCATGGGTACCATAAAGCTTCATGGCGACCATTTCGTTTTCCAGATAAATATAATCAACCAGAGGTGTGCCGTCCGATTGTATTTCCGCAATTAACCTGCTGGCTTTATCGTAATGATATACCGTCGTGCCTTGACCAGGTAATATTTTCTTCACCCTTCTAGCGAATCCATCATAGAAATAATCAGCAACTACAGTCTCACCCTGTTTGACCTGCACTAACATGTTATCCTGATTATAAATAAAGGTCAGGTTTCCGTCAGAAGTGATATTGCCATTGTCATCGTGGGCATATTGTTTGGGTTTATTGGGATCTGTTACCGTATCAATTTTATTGGTATCAGGCAGATATGCAAATGTTGTTGTTTCGTCAGGAACAATGGTTGGAGTTGTTTTCCCTGAAATGTTTTTCACATCCCCAACTGCATTTAAGGTGTAGTCATAATCCATGGCCCCGGACTGGATACGGTCTATCAAGTAGCGTTTATCAAAGGTTCTGTTATGTACCTGACTGATACCGCTGAAGGTGTAGTCTTCCACGCCGCCGAACAGTAGATAGGAAATGTCTTGTATGAGCTGCTGGCCGTCAGCTTGGATACCCGTCAGCTGACCATCGGTCTTTCTTTGATAGGTCAAAACCATCCCGCTTGGATAGGTCATGCTCGACATGTTCGTGGTAGTTGGTTCGTAACCGTATGTTGTACTATAAGAGATTCCATCAACAACAGGGCTTTCACTGGTTATCTGGCCACGGCTGTTATAATTAAAGCTGGAAGTACCGGCAGGCGATGACATCCCGGTCAATTTTGTCTTCCCGTTTGTTCTCTCATCATAAGCAAAACTGATATCTTCAGTAGGGTCGACGTAGTTAATAGCGGTAATCCTTCCCAAGGCATCGTAGTGAATGGTCGCAACCTGGTTCTTTGCATCCTTAACGGTCAGCTGGTTATTCACCACATCATAGCGGTACGTTGTAGTGCCGGAATCAGGGGAAGTCACAGAGAGGAGCCGTCCCAGATCGTCATATTCATATTGGGACGGCTGTGAATTAGCATCGGTGACCGACTTGGGATTACCTTGTGAGTCGTAATCGTAGTTTGTTTCTATGGTTCCGGGTTGGGTTGTTTTCTTTAATTGATTCCTGGAATTATAGAGGTAACCTGTTGTTTTTAAGCGTGCATCTGTCACAGAATTGATATTGCCGACTTCATCATACCCCAGTTTAGTATAGGTTAAATCCGGATTGATTATTTTCCACAAACGTCCCGGGATTCCATCGGGATCGTTGTAATCATATCCTTCATATTTGAGCATTATATCATTGATACCATCAACCCATTTGTTGACTGTCTCTTCTGTGACGTCACCCTGCGTGTTGTAGGTATTTTTGATAAAATTCTGATTTCGGTCTTCAATCTTCTCCAGGCGGCCAAAATTATTTTCGTACACAAACTTCACTAAACGGCCTGTAAGGTCAGTCGCGTTATCAAGATAGCCATTGACATAATTTAATGTTTGGGTTGCACCGCCAATTTGATAAGAAATCAACCTGTTTCTAGCGTCATACCCCAAAGAAATACTATTGCCATTCGGGTCAATTATTTCATGCGGGTTCCCGGCACTATCGTAGTTCTGTAAAGTGATATCGCCGACTTGGGGCATATTGGGCATTGAAATGGTGGTCAAATCCCCTGTGGCAGGATTATATCCGTAGCTTATCAGATCCTGGGTGCCAGAGATTGGACCGTCAATACTTGCTACTTGGCCTTTGGTATTGTAACGGATGTCTGTGTAGTAATTGTCAAGAGGGACTATGGCATCTGCTGCATCTCTGGTGTAACCTTTCACTGTTATTCGATGTATTTTGTTGGTGGGATCCAGATTTGGAATTTCTAGATTTGCAGGTAATTTATTATCAATATCATCATAATCCCAGATTGTTTCTTTAATACTGCCTGGGTTTAAAACCGATTCTTCGGTTTGAGTCAGCTTTGCATTCAAGACTGGATGGTAGGTAAGATTGATTGTTCTTTCATCCGGGGTACCGAAGGCATAGATTATTTTCTGCGGTTTTCCCCGGTCATTGTATTGTTGGAATTTATTAATCGTACCGTTGGCGTATTCTTCTTCTGTGATGTTGAAATCCGCGTCATAAGCGTATCTGACTGGCTGATCAGTGCCGGCGCAGGTCGGACAACCGCCAGGGCCTGAAATGCTGGCTACCTTACTGCGGCCTTGATTAAAAGTCAGCTCGTATGTTCTGGTAACGTTATAGGTATCAGTAACCTCTATGTTGAAGAGATCGTTGTCTAAATAGTTTATGGAATTGACACCCTCGCCGTCGGGAGTCCAGTTTGATACGGCCCTGTCTTGGCTGTCATATGTCCATGTTGCTAAAGGGCGGTTAAGTTTATCTCGTTTTGCGGTAATATTGTGCTTAATTGTCTCATTGGGATCATTATATTCATAAGTGAATCCTGAGCCATCAGCATAGGTCGTTGAGGTGAGATTGTTGAGGCCGTCGTAGCCATAGGTCACCCAAATTCCATTTGCAACTGCATCTGTTGATGGACCGGATATGTATGAAATTCGATTCTGGGCATCATAGTGCAAGGTAAGAGTCCGGTCAGAAGCCAAATCGGTGATGGTTTCAAGCAAGCCATTTGCTCCAGGGTTAAACGACTGCTGGCTGCCGCTGGCATCCTTTCGCCATTGAAGTTGACCTGTAGAAGAAAAGTTGGTTATTGAACCATCAAGTTTATGCCAGGTATAGCTGCTATCTGCCTCAACAATTATATAGGATTTCTCTCCAAAAGTGCCATCCCACCGTGTAGTATTTGTCTCTGTAAAATACAAATCCTTGCCGGAAGCATCATGTATATTGATATGGGTCGTGCCCATAATGTCGTAATTTGGATCGAGTGAAAGATTAAAGTTGTGAGACCAACCATATCCCATTGCCCCATCAATATTCGATTGACTATTATAAAACCGCTTAAAGGCTAGGCCGAAATTATTGGGGGTAAGGAAACGAAGATCAACCTTCTCGATATAATTATTTCCATTGAACAGACTTATTGGATCACCAACGCCGCCAGGCTCTTTTTCGACACAAATTTGTTCTTTTTGCTCCTTATTATCTCCAGCATCTATCCCAGATGTTCCTAGTGCTATATTATCTGGAACTTTTTCACATGTTCCAAGTGTATTTATATTTCCATCATTATCATCACAATCAATACACTCGTTCAAACCATCGTTATCGGCATCTATTCCCGGATCACAATCACAGGAGGAGTTTTCAGGGGCATTACAATCATAAGTGCCTTTTCCGCCAAAACAAGTGTTAAGAAAAGCTATTTTATCAAGATCACATTGGTTGGCGGGATAAAAAGTCAGGGCCCAAAATTGATATATTCGTTTGCCATTAGACCATTGGGAAAAATTTCCCCGGCCATAACGCATTTGGTTTGGAAATGGTGAGTTGATGAGATTAAGAGCATAAAATTTTTCCGTCGGATCATCACTGGGCCCTATTTCATACCCGTAAATATTCATACTTGTTTGGCTATCTGCGGAGTATCTTTTCAGAGAATAGTTCCAAACACCATCTGTTTTCCATGTGTTGCCTTCATATGAAACAAAAGTTCCTGCTTCCTGCGGTCCTGGGACGAGTGGTCCAACCTCAGCAAATGCAGGAGAAAAATTAAGTGAAATAAGGACTAGAGTAAAACTGACCTTAAAAAATGAAAAAATTAGGTTGGATATTTCGCATTTTAACTTTGTCATGAAAACTTTTCCTTAACAAGCTTGAGGTGTTTATTATTGTTCACCAAACGGACAAGGACCGAAAAGTATTATTTTATAATGATTTTTTCACAGAGTAGCCTGCCATTGCTGATTGTCAACGAACCAGCAATCGTGGAACTAGATGGGTTGCCCGTATAAGTGCAGAAAAAACCACCATCCAGTACGAATGTTTTGTCTTGGTTAAGCTGGAAATCACCAATGAATTCTCCTGCCGTACATTGAATCATGTCACCATCAATAAACAGGGGATCATCAAACGCCTCTTGCAGAGAGGAATACGGCTCTGTTGTCTCGTAGCAGATTACCGTGACTGGACACTCGCTTAGAGTATCGTCAAGCGGATAACCATCAAAACCGTCATCCACGCCATCACCGTCCGTATCCGTTAGGATGGGGTCTGTGCCTAATCCAAATTCATCCATATTTGACAGCCCGTCTCCATCGCTGTCCATATCCGCATCACTCGAATCAAGAGGGTTCAGGCCGTACAACACTTCCCAGCCGTCTGACATGGCGTCGCCGTCCGTGTCCGGGTTGCAGGGATCAGTTTCGACGGCATCAAGAATACCGTCATGGTTGCTGTCCTCTACACCGTCCGCAAGACCGTCGCTGTCGCTATCAGCAACCAACGAGTCGGTACAGCCTGCATTCTCCAGTACATCGTTCAAGCCGTCCTGGTCTGTGTCGAGATAACCTGTTGCAGTCTCTTGTATATTGCCGACATCATCATAGAGATAGCTAATGTGATAACTTTCTTCTGGATAAATAACCTCTTCCAGTCTGCCCAGATCGTCATACACATAAGTAATGGTTGCTGCCGCAACCGGACAAATATGGGTAAAGATAACTGCGGTGAATAACAATAAGTTGGCAATTTTGTTCATTTTATCATTTGCTCCCACACTGCTTTGGCTTAACTGGTAAAAAGATTATTGACCTAAATTTATTAACGTCGTTTTTTACGCTAGCTGATTAAAATTACTTGGTCAACAACAAATAATATCAGTAAAATGATGGCTCAGGATAAGGGGAGGGATTTTGTGAAGTTCTGCGGACACATTCACCATTCGGTACTCAATTGGATGTTTTCGCTATTTTAGAGCTAATTCCTTGAGTCTCCGTGGCCTAATTGCGGGGCAATCCGGTGGCGATAAGTTAGCCGTGGATTTAAAATGAAATTTTTCCCCAAAAGATTAGATTGAGTGTTTAAGATGTGATAAGTAGAGATTAACAGGTCGAGCATTTCCATCGCCAAGATACTTTGGACTTGCCTCCTAAACTGGCAGTGGAAGTTATGGTGTCATCTGTAGAGTTCGATCCCACCTGTCATATTGAATCAAACTCAGAATCTGATGATTATCAGGTC
>DATFNI010000295.1:0-2848 GCA_035266485.1 Balneolales bacterium | reverse complement strand
GACATGCCTTTGTAGTAGCGATCCCCGCTCTCAGAGTATAATATATAAACATAGTACTGCTCATCTCGCATGATCTCTCCTTTATTTTAAACACAAAGCCCCGCTCGCTTCACGCAAACGGGGCTTGAATGTTGATAATGCTCCCCGGGTAGGACTCGAACCTACAACCCTGCGGTTAACAGCCGCATGCTCTGCCATTGAGCTACCGAGGAATGGCAAAAATATTTCTCTAAACTAAACTGTCCATTTTGCCCGGTAGGACTCGAATCTGCATCCCGAACGCTTTCGGGATAACAGCCGCAACCCGAAGATATTCGGGTTTGAGCTACCGAGGAATGGCAAATTATTTCTCTAAACTAAACTGTCCATTTTGCCCGGTAGGACTCGAACCTGCATCCCGAACGCTTTCGGGATAACAGCCGCAACCCGAAGATATTCGGGTTTGAGCTACCGAGGAGTGACAGTTACTTTTTTATTCAATCAATAAATGAAAAAACTCGCCCTTTACAGCGGACAGTGTCCGCTGTAGGAGCTATGCTCCAATGGCGGATGCAAATATAACATACCCTTTATACATATGTCAACTCAAAGTTGTCCATTTCTAAAATTTCTTCATTGTCAAGACTTCTTCCGGATAAAAAACCTGGTCCAATATCAATCCCTGAGCAGGTGCTGTGGTACCGCAGCGGTGTTTTCCCGGTTCGTCCAGTAGCTCCTGAACACTTCCGACCGAACGCTTATGGAGTCCGACCTGAACGATTGTCCCTACAATGCGGCGAACCATGTTATGCAGAAAACGATTTGCCCGAATATGATAGACAATCAATCCCGAAAGCATTCGGGATACTTCCAGTTCAGACATGTGCACGGTACACATTGTATTCGGTTGATCGGGATTTTTCCGGCAAAAACTCAAAAAATCGTGCTCCCCACCTAACAAACCTGCAGCTTCTTTCATCTTATCAATATCTAAAGGCCGAAAATTTTCCCAGGCCTGGCGGTAGTACAGAGGATCCGGATGTGTCAATATCTGGTAGCTGTATTGTCTTGCTGAGGCTAAAAAACGCGCGTGAAAATCGCCGGGAACTTCGTGTATGTCTGTTACCGCTGCTGTTTTGGGAAGCACCCCGTACATGCTTTTCAGAAAAGATCGACTTTCCAACTGGTGAATGGTATCAAAATGCGCAACCTGCCCCCTGGCGTGAACACCGGCATCTGTCCTGCCAGCACCGATGATTTGAATGTCTTCGCGAAGTATCTGCTCTAGTGCCGACGTGATGATATCCTGTACGGTAAGATTATCCGGTTGTGTCTGCCAGCCGGAGTACGGCTCGCCGTCGTATGCTATGGTAATCTTATATCGCGGCACAAATATATTACCTGAAATAAATTGAAGCGAGAACCATCGTCCCGGCAAACTCAAAAACCAATCCGGACCTGGGCAACCACCCCTCCGGATCGTGTTGCAGCCGGAGCCAATCCCATCTCAATATTCTGTTTCCGATGGTGCCGGGCATCCAGGTATGCACTGATACCGCTGATCACGCGATTAGCAACCATCAGCGCTATGATCGCCGGAACCTGCTGGTTGATCCTGTCATACCGGTTGCTCATGCTCTCATAGGTTTGCCGGTTGCCCTGCTGATCCCACTTCCAATAGTAATTAGCAGTATTCGGATACAACTGGTCCCAGTTCCTGGCTCTTGTCTCGTAATCATTATAATCCTGCAGGGAGTTGAAACTGCCAACGGCCAGCTGAAAAGCACGATCTCTGTTCCTGATGTTAATTCCGGAATGAACATTTGCGTAAGTAAACATATCATTATTAAGAGCACCGGAGAAGCTTTTCAAACCGATCAGAGCCGTCCAAAGAATCGCTTCAGCCGCCAAGTGGACCTGTCCCCTTGCCCAATGATGATGATCGACGTAGTAGTGTCCCAGACCGGGAATGAGAAGCGAATACAACAAAGCACGGCCGGGACTTGGGTTATGCTGATCCCCGTTCTGTGTCTTAAATGATTGAGCAGTACTGACAGATGATCCAAGGCTGATAGAAACCAGCACGATTACCAAAATCAACCCCAAACATCGTCTCATAGACAAATCCTTTTTCAGTCCTCGCTTGCCACCGCTGCCCGCTTAATACTCATTTTGCTTTCTTTGCGCCGGTATACAACGGACATCAGAAATCCACCGATTATGATGAATACTCCGATCCAAACGAGGGAAATAAATGGTTTTTTCTCGGCAACAACAACCACCCAGCTATCCGATGCCTTCTGCACTACCCCACTCACACCGTCAACGCGGATCTGAATCTGATCAGACATTGGTTTCACGTAGCGGAACTGTACGGCAAAATGCCAGTCGCTGATGCTGATAGGTGGAGAATAGGTCTCTTTCTTACCTCCGGTTTGCACAACCGCAAAAAGTGGCTTTACGGTCTTGGCAGTTCCATCAGCATGATTCTTGATATTGATAATCGCCCTGACAGCGATAACCGAACTGTCGGGGACTTCAGAGCCTGTTGCCTTTTCAAAATTTTCAAAAGTAAACGTAAAATTGCCAATCGTCTGGCTGTCCCCGCGATGAAACGTCAGATCATGCAGCATATGATCCTGCGAAGAAGCATCGGATGATTCAGGCTGTGACGAACCTCCGGAGATAATATCCGACACCGGCTGCAACGAACCTTCTGCCTTGGCCGGTTTGTTAATATTCTCCACATAAGAGCTGTTGCCCACGTACATATAAACATCGCTGGTCCAGCCTGCTTTCACTTCCGGATTGACTGCCCAGTTGATATTCTGCGCCGTTGACGACTCCATCATGGGATACACAATCGGCT
>DATFNI010000294.1:0-4130 GCA_035266485.1 Balneolales bacterium | reverse complement strand
ATTTCTCTCCATGAATATCAATGATATAATCAGCAGCGGAGAAACGACTAACAGGTTCACCAGATCCTGCCCCACTCCCTGTGCAGCCATAGAGGAGACTTCTCTCGAGTAGGTAGCTTCAACAAAAGCCCCAAAAATTGAAACAACGGTCAGGAGCGCTGCCAATAATATGGCCAGTATCCTAATGATCAATAACTGATGCTCTTTCATCATGCTATCTGAATTTAACCCTCTCTCCATCTTATATAACCGACTTAGTATAATAATATTACTGATATTTACACTGATAATCCCTTAAAAAGAGGTGATATAAATCTAATAGTACTCACTGTTTTGCAAGGCAGGATCGTCCTTGGATTATGGTGTAATGCCTATCAATAAGCTGAAGCCTCGTCAAGCAATGCCATGTCATTGTCGCTCAGATCGAGCGCTGCGGCTTCTGTGAAGGATTCCAGATGACTTATTTTTGTGGCGCTCACGATGGGGGCTGTCACCGGTGGTTTGTTAATTAGCCATGCAAGCGCAATTCCAGCCTGACTGACCCCGTGTTTGTCGGATAGTTTATCCAGTGCACCGAGGATACGAAATCCCCTGTCATTCATGTACTTCAGGGACCGGCTGCCACGTATACTTTTGTTCTGATCTCTCTCTGACCGATATTTCCCGCTCAGAAACCCATTAGCCAACGAGTAGTAAGTGATCACACCCAAACCGTTATCGCGACACAGGGCACCCACCCCCTTCTCAAATCCATGACGATCGTACAAGTTATATTCAGGCTGAAATACCTCATATTTGGGTAAATCGCTGCTTTTACTGGCATCCAGTGATGCCTGAAGTCGTTCGGGAGACAGGTTGGAGGCCCCAATCCATCTCACTTTACCTGCGTCAATCAGTTTTTTATAAGCACCGAGTGTTTCTTCGACCGGTGTGCGGTCATCATCCCAATGAGTCAGATACAAATCAATATGATCGGTTTGCAGCCTGCCCAGTGATTTGTCAACGGCGTCCA
Source organism: Balneolales bacterium (assembly GCA_035266485.1). Lineage (GTDB taxonomy): Bacteria > Bacteroidota > Rhodothermia > Balneolales > DATFMH01 > DATFNI01. The sequence goes on along the minus strand of DATFNI010000294.1, from coordinate 3,118 downwards.
AAATATGCTTCTCTGTCAGATCCTTGCGCCCCTGTCCAACGTCAGAACCAACCTTGGTAATTACGGTCATCTTCTCCCTGTTTCCCCGTGATTTCATCCATTCACCTATAATGGATTCCGATTCTCCGCCTTCATTGCCTTCCACCCATCGTGAATACACATCCGCCGTATCAATTGCATTAAAACCGGCCGCGGCAAATTCATCCAGCATTTCAAACGATTGCTTTTTGTTGATGGTCCAGCCAAACACGTTTCCACCAAAAACAATAGGTGCGATTGCCAGGTCTGTATCTCCTAATTTTCTCTTTTTCATAAAACGATTGATCTTTTTCCTCGATGCCTGTTGCAGATGAGTTGAGTTAACACGATCCGATGCACTTTCATTCACAACCCCACCGGCCCCTTTGGCAAGCCGATGGGTTCTGTTTGTTCTACTCTTTTTCGATTCAGCCTGGCATCTCGCCTTGTTGTTGACAAACACTTCGCTTACCAGTACTATTATAAACAGGTTACGCTCAGGTTTTTATCAGGTTTATGTATAGCAGGAGTAAACAACGACATCCATTGCGGCTTAAGACGATTTTGCCGGCGGCTGTGATTTTCGCCTCTGTTACGGGACTTGTCTTTTATGAACATTTGAACTCAAAATCCAGCGGCGATATCAACACACAGAATGTTTCGGCAGGAGTCCCGTCACGAGGGAAAAAATCCCGGGCTCATTTAGTGCACTACGGTTACCTCCTGCTGACACAGACCGCCTCACTCATCGGTCCGGATGTTCCCGATACCGCCATGCGATTTGCGGGCAATCATCTTGCCTGTACGAATTGCCACCTCGATGCCGGCAGAAAAATGTTCTCGGCGCCATTTATTGACGTTCTTCACCGGTACCCTAAATTCATGAACCGGGCCGATACCATTGTATCCATTGATGGCCGTATTAACGGATGCATGCGACGCAGCATGAACGGCCGGCCGCTTCCCGTCAACAGCATGGAGATGAAGGCCATCGTGGCCTATTTTCAATCAGTGAGTAACGATGGGAAACAGGTGAAGAACCCCAAAGGCACGGGCTTTTTACCCATTAGTCTACCGGACCGGGCCGCCAACCTTAAACATGGGAAATCCTTATTCCTGGCAAAGTGTATTCGATGTCATGGCAGAAACGGCGCCGGACGGCTGAACTCTCCGGGTGATTCTTCAAAGGGATATTTGTATCCGCCGCTGTGGGGGCACGACAGCTTCAACCAGGGAGCCGGCATGCATCGTGTGATAACAGCCGCCCGGTTCATTAAAGGGAACATGCCCTATGGCACAGTATATACTCATCCGGAATTGACTGACGCCCAGGCATATGATGTGGCCGCTTATATCAACGATCAGCCCCGGCCTGATCTGCCCGGGAAGGAACACGACTACCCGGATCTGTCGAAGAAACCGATCGACTGCCCGTACCCGCCTTATGCCGACACCCTTTCCCAACGACATCATCAATTCGGACCGAATATATAGAGATAGCAGCCCGAACACTCATCCGTAAGCCGTAACTGAGATTGTTCGGTTAGTGAATATCGTTTATTAACAATACTCACATTCTCAACCGGGGTAAATTGGGCAACCTGTACATGGTTTTCCATAAAAAAATCGACTTTACCGTGAGCCCATAATGTGTTGCCGTGATACCAGGAGAATGTATTATCTGTATTGAACTGAAGATGCTGCGATTTATCAATGTTACTCGCATTGCCGTCTGGTCCGCCTGATACCTGAACAAGTTTCCATTTCCCGTAAACACTGTACCGCTGTTTATGATTACCAACCGTGATGCTGCACGCTGTGAGAAGGAGCAGAAAAATAAACAAACCAACTATTTTATTTCTTTTATACATAACATCACCGAATCTTCGAATCCACATATATAAAAGTTCACCAAGTCTTCTTAAAATTAATATTTGTCCGGTCATTCCAAAATGTTTTTCATAGGTATAATCACACCGGAATCACATACGGGGAATTGAGGTTCGGACACAATGACAGATTGGTGAACTCTCTTTGTCCCGGACAGGATTAGAAGTTGAAGACAGAATAACCACAAATCGTTTTTGTGTTAATCAACCTCCAAAAGACATAAAAAAACCCCACACAAGGTGGGGTCTTCCGATGATGCTATGGCGCAGGTAACAGTTTAATTACCGCTACCGCCATCGCTGTTATTTCCCGAACCACTTCCACTGTCGTGGTTGCTATTGTGGTTGTCTTCTCGTTCATGCTCTCTTCTATGAGCTTCAAAAGAGGAGTCAATGTTTTCAACAATCTGTTCGAGATCATCCGGATTGGTCGGATCGAGGGTGGCACCTGTTTCCTTGTTAACAAACCATTTGGATGTATCCACCAACAGGTTTACGTCAACGCTAACCGTCGAATCACTGATGACCAACGGGGGATTGAGCTTTAATTCGAATTCGAATTCATGATGAACTTTATAGGTAAAGCTCTTCCCTTTATAAGTACCACTGATAATCATTGAATATCGCTGATGTTCAGATGGACCAGCAACGAAATCAGGATATTTTGATGAATCGGCATATGCCGGTTTCCCTACGTGTAAACTCAGTCCATCATAAGAACCCTGTGGAACAGCCTTTGTCGATATCTGAACACTGTCCTTGCCGAGAGGAAGATCTACGACCAGATTCTGTTGTTGGAAATCAAGAGAATCCTCGGTAATACTCTTGAGTCTGAGTTTCTTGACGAACATCGACACGCTAGTCAGTTTCAACGTCGAATCGACCGCAGCGGTACCCGGCACCTCAGACAGGCCATACGGATTGGAATACGTTGTTCCGCTAGTCTTTGTCTGCATGTACACATTTACCGGTTTTGCTCCGGGCTGACTATTGTTATTAGTGACATTACAACCACCAACCATCATTAGAAGTCCGACAAGCAGACTCCACCAGCAACTGTTTTTTAAGTATTTATTCATTTTAAAGGGGTAACTTAATGTTGTTGATTTAGTTAGACACGCATATATATGTATATATAAATATAATTAATGGCAAGCTTTAACATTAAAAGGGTTCATTTTTCTTATTAAAAGCTGCCTTGTATGGGGATA
>DATFNI010000293.1:0-7263 GCA_035266485.1 Balneolales bacterium | reverse complement strand
GATTATGCATGGATCAAATCCATCAAGAAGAAGTATATAACGCTATTCTGGTTCGGATGTCTTGCCCTGATCGTGTTCCTGGTCCTGTCGCCCTATGCCTACCGGATATGGGTGGGCAGTAATTTCCACGCCAGTTTCTCTTTGTCTCTGGTCTGGGCTTTGTTTGTTGTCGTTCAGATATATACGGCTATTTACTTTTTCATTGTAAACGGAGTCGGGAACATTCAGCTCCAGTTGTATGCATATATGGTGGTGATTGTTATCAACATTCCGTTGTCCGTTTTCTTTGCAAAGGGACTGGGAATGGGGATAACGGGTGTCGTTTTAACATCGACACTATGTCACGCGCTCCATTTGTTTTACCTTCCCAAACAAGTGGATAAAATCGTAACCGGCAGGTTGTATGGGATATGGGCGAAATAAGTAAAAAGGGGATACGCAAGGATAATATCGTTATCCTGCTGACCGGCACAGTGGATCCGGGGCATATGGTGATGACAGCCAGAAATAACCCGGAGGTGAGGAAAGATGATTATGAAAGATCGATCCGCAAGTGGGCGGGGACCGGCTACAAGCTCATTTTCTGTGAGAACAGCAATTACGATATTAGGAGTATCCGTAATATCAAAAGCAGGAATACATTTGAGATCCTGCAGTATGAGGGTTTGGATTACGATAAGAAACTGGGCAAAGGTTACGGTGAGCAGCTGATACTGAAACATGTATTCCGGGAATCAAACCTCATTCATAATGACAGCATCATCGTGAAGGTAGCCGGAAGGTACTTTGTACGAAATATTGACGCCATTCTGCATGCAGTCGATGATCCAACAAAAGTATATGTAAATCTTTATCGTGATCTGAAAAATTGTGACAGCCGGTTATTCATCGCCGGCAGGCAATTCATAGAGGAATACTTCTTTCCTGTTTCCCCGGAAATCAACGACAGCGTGGACACCAGCTTCGAGCACATCCTCACAAAAGCTGTACTTACCTATCTGGCCGATGGAGGCGGCTGGTCGCTACTACCGAAATACCCCCGATTTGAAGGGATATCCGGCACAACCAATGAAAAGATCACCACATGGCTCTATCTGAAATCCATGATCCGCCATATTATCAAACAAAAAATCCAATACTAAACAGCAATGAACAATGAACAATGAACAATGAACAATGAACAATTAGCAATTAGCAATTAGCAATGAAGACAAGCTTTGTGTCTTCTGCCTCTGTGCCTGTTAAACCAAATTTCCAATTCACGAATTACTAATTTCTCTCCTCGACCGCTTACTCCATCAGCTCTGAGCTTCCCAATTCAAAATTCAAAATTAAGAATTCAAAATTCATTTCCCCCTGACTTCTGGATTAATAAACAGTGTGTTATTATCATGAATAACAACGATAAGTTTAGAAATGTCATTCTGGAAGTTTGGACAAATGACGAATGCGGCCTTAGAAATAGAAAAAAAACAGATATCGAAAATCATTCGTGTTCTCAGGGACTCGTTAAATCCTTCGCGTATCTACTTATTCGGATCAAGGGTTGCGGGAACGTCAAAAAAATATTCAGATTTTGATATTGCCATTGAAGGACATATGGTGACCTTCAGAGAACTGCGTCGTGTCAAAGAAAAGCTGGATGAAGTCCTGGGGGTTTACTCATGTGATCTTATTGAACTGGAGAAGGTAAGTACCGATTTTAAAGACCTGATACGGAGACAAGGAAAAATCATTTATGAACGAAATTGAAATATCTGTCAATAATTTTTCCAGGGCAGCAGATAAACTTATTGAAGGAATAAAAGAAGCGGAGTCTGAACTTGACCGTGACGGCGTTCTCCAGCGGTTTGAATTTTCCTTCGAACTTTTCTGGAAGACATTGAGACTCATTTTGCGTTTTGAAGGTTTTGATTGTCAAAGCCCGAGGAGTTGCATCAAAGAAGCGTATCGTCATGGCTATATAACAGACGGTGAAATTTACCTGGATATGCTGGAAGATCGAAATCTCAGCTCTCATATTTACGATGAACAAACAAGCATCGACATCTTCAGCAGAATTAAAAATCGATATTCCAAAAGCCTAACGGAATCGAGCGACCAGTTTTCGAAATACATATCAGACAATTAGCAATGAGTAATGAACAATTAGCAGTTGACAGTTGTCCCAATCTCTAACTTCCCAACCTCAAAACCTATTATCTTCCTATAACTGATAACTGATAACTGATCATTTATTGCCAAACGGCGAAAGAGATCATTTACGAGAGATAATTCAAAATTCAAAATTCAGAATTCAAAATTACTCTGTGCCCAATTCCCAATTCTCAAATTTCTAAATTCTTTCCCTGACTCCTGACTCCTGACTCCTGACTCCTGACTCCTGACCGCTAACCGCATCTTGGAGGTTAATTCCGAACTTTCTTCATTATAGATCGTTAAATATTTTTTTAAATTGCAACTAGGTACTTTTTAAAATATAAGCTTGCAGATATTGGGCAAAAGAACGGTTTTGCAAAGCCTTCTAACAGATAATCAAGATAATTGATGGAGAAACAGATTATGAACAAAGAACTTTTTGAAAAAGCTTTAGAGATGGCTCCTAATGAACGATTAGCTTTTGCCGAATTGATCCTTGCAAGTTTAGAACATGAAGATAATGAGATTCGCAACACATGGGTCAATGAAGTGAATGATCGGATGAAAGCAGTAAATGAAGGCCGGTCCGGGTTGCTGGATTTTGAAGCCTTGTATAATGAAGGTTAAGATACATGAGTTGGCCACAAAAGAATTTGATGAAGCAGTTGAGTGGTATGAACTTCAATCAAGAGGATAGGGTGAGCGGTTCAAGAAAACAGTGATTGAACAAATAAGTAGTATTAAAAAGAACCCCCAATGGTATCTAATTGAAAGGGACAATATTTACAAGGCCTATATCCCCAAATTCCCTTTTAAGATTCTTTTTACAGTGGAAGAAGATGAAGATACAATGGTTATCTGGGCTATAGCACACATGCACAGACGACCATGGTATTGGCAGTCAAGAACACGGTGAATCAGGATTAGCCAGGGTGTTCCCCACGCCTTTGCCATCAGCTCTGAATTCCCCAATTCAAAATTTGTAATTGTAACCATCAACCCCTAAACAAACACCGTCCCGGACCGAGAAGGAGCTACATAATGGAGAAAAGATGAAGTGCGTTATTTGTTCCGCATGTGCGGGAGGGGAAACACGTGAAGGTATCGTAACCGTAACACTACAAAGGGGTATGAGCATTATTATCATCAAAAATGTTCCTGCGGAAGTATGTGAAAACTGCGGCGAGTATTATTTGAGCGAGCAGGTAACGGAGACGGTTTTGAAGATTGCAGAAAAGGCAGCGGAAAACAAACCGGAAGTCGAAATTTACAATACGCCGCTTGAACAATTAACAGTGATCAATTAACAATGGAAACAATTCAACATTCAACATTCAAAATTGATCAGTACCCCGTTATCTGATTTCCAATTTCACTCTTTGACCGCTGACTCAAAAACCGGCAACCCATTCCAATTCATACCGAAGTGGGATTTTTTCCGATAGCAAAATATCTTATTGTATATTAAGAGTAGAAGATATCCGTTACAATACATACAAGAGCTTACCCACTAATTTGTTTGATTCCCTAAGATTCTGAGAGTCCGGATAAAACGGAATGACCGCTTCAAACGTAATCGAAGATAATTTGGATATGGAAAAAGTAATAAAAAAATATAAACTGGATGATCCCAGACAATATGACGATGAGATCACGTATTGGAGGAAAGTATCGCCGGAAGAGAAATTAAGCATGCTTCAGGAGTTGAGGGAACAATACATTCAGCTTTTTAACAAACAAGAATTATACAATGAAAGTCGAAAAGGACTTCGAAGAGTTTATAAAACTTCTAAACGATCACAGTGTTAAATATCTCATAGTTGGAGCCTATGCACTCATTTATTATACCTTACCACGAAATACCGGAGATATTGATTTTTGGTTAGAGGCATCAGAACGAAATGCCGAAAAAATTTTGGACGTTCTCAAAGATTTTGGTTTTGAGAGCCTGGATGTCAAAAAGCAGGATTTCAAAAACCCCGATACGATAGTTCAGCTCGGATTTAGTCCCAATCGAATTGACCTTATTACCGGCATATCAGGTGTTTCATTTTCAACAGCATATAAGAACAAGGTAATGGGTAAAATCGGATCAGAAGAAGTTCCATTCATTTCGCCAGGTGACTTGTTAAAAAATAAAAAAGCGGCCGGCAGAGCTAAAGATCTTGCCGACGCAGATTTACTACAGAAATTTATTAGTAAGCAGTGAGCAACTAACAATGAGCAATTCAACATTCAACATTCAAAATTGATCAGTACTCCGTTATCTAATTTCCAATTCCCCAATTTCTAATTTCTTTCACAGACCGCTGGCCGCATTTAAAAAACTGTTCATGCAGGATTAAGTTTCAGATTAAGACGTATGATGTCAGCATCCGAAAGTGGTAATAGCGCGCTGGTTTGCCCCTTCTCGTCGATAAACTCAATTTCGAAAGTGTTTTTATCCAGGATTTCTACAACGGTTCCCACATCACCCCTATTCAGGTGATGAGAGGGAAGATCCTTTAATAATACAACACTATCTAGTTCTTTAATCTTGTTCATACTTAAATTTAGTTTTTTGCAAAGCCTTCTTGAACTTCCACCATGTAACGGATTCCGAAAACGTCTTCATGACTGATCGAAGCATCGGAATGTGGTAAAGCCTGGTATTCAGTCGGGTTGCTGAATTTTGTTCTCATTAATCCAATTAACACCTTTTTAACTGACTCCTGACTCCTGACTCCTGACTCCTGACTCCTGCTAAATCAACGCTGCTACCACGATTCCCAGCAGAATAGAGAGAGTGAAGGAGATAAAGGATCCAATCAGCACATATTCGGCTTCGGCGCGCCCTCGTTTTCCTGTTATCTCACCAAAGCGGAAGATCGATTTTGCCGTGATCAGAAAACCGATAGCCTGAAACTGGTGCATCAGAATGAGTGTCAGGATCAGTATGCGTTCCATGTACCCGATCCACTTTCCTGCCTCGGGAAGTCCTGTTTTTGGCTCGTCATCGTCACTGTGTTCTGTGAGTGACGGTTGCCATTTTCGGGTGAACTGGGCAACGAGCACGGAGAATGGATGTAACACAATCAGATAGCCGGTAGCCACGACCCAGAAATCAGGATGGCTGAACAGGTTGAATGCGTCGTACATCAGGATGAGTTGGGAGTGGGCGAACCATATCCAAACGGCTACAAGCATCAGCATGTGCAACGCCTGGTCGATTATAAAGTAGCGCAGCTTGTCGGGCCGTCCTGATTTCCACCAGTCGATGAGAAAGTGCGTCGCCATGATAAACAGTGGCACCGTAACAGTATGCCAGAACCCGAGAAACAACCAGCTCAGGATACCCACGATGATCACATGAATATAGAGTACCGGCGCTCTGAGGCCACGCTCCCTTCGCTGTTCGACCCATGAACGGGGTTGCAGAAAGAAGTCGGCCAGGATATGAGCCGCAAATAGGCGCAATAAAATGAAGTAGACGTTCATAGAATCTATGTGTCAGATAAAGTACCTAGGGGTGTACTTCTCTGAGCTCTTTCTTATTGGTAAAACTTCGGGAAAAACGGGTACGACTCTTCCGGGCCAAGCACTTCATACACCTGTCATTCTGATTTTCACCGACTTGTCGGGGAAAGTAGAATCCCGGTAGTATCTGACAACGATTGATGCATCTGGAATACTCGTAACCAGTGGCAAACGAGATCCGCCGCGGCGGATGACATACCGTTATGTTTGGAGCGACAGTTGAAATCGCCCTGAAGCGTTTGAATTTGGGGTTATTCATTACCCGGTATTTCATAGTTGACGGAATCCTATGGCAAAACATTCAGCGAGCGTTTTATATCTTCGGCAACATAAGCAAGATATCGTTCTGCTGCAGGCCAATCTGCAGCCCGCAGCCGGCGATGGATCGTTGACTGTTCAATATGCAGCCTGTCCGCAATTTCCTGCTGCGTGTGACCGGTCATGATGTCGGGGATCACTTCGGCTTGTTGGTAAGTCCATGCAGAGACGATTGCATCCAGCAAGCCTAGCTCAGCATTCCATCGTCTGTCCAGTTCGTCAGAAGGAGTGGCGATGGCCATCTTCTGGTCAGCCGGCATCTGATCGAGCAACAGGCCGGAACGATGAAATGCCTCGCCATCACCTTCTGAGACATGTGCAGTCAGGATGTCAACATTACCAATACCAATGGCGATGCGGACATCCGGCAGCATCTTCAGTGGCTTCTGAACGGTCTTCTTGACAAGCGTTCTCAGCATGACGGATACGATCACAGCCATTTCCGGCTGAAAGACAATCGCCTGAAAACTGTCTCCCCGAAATATGTCAAAGGCAGATAACTTAGCGTGACCCGGCAGCTTTTCCAGTATTTCGGGTGATTCCTTGATCACCGACAAAACGGCTTCTCTTTCATTTCCAGGAAGACTTCGGGAGCGAATGATATCACCGGTCAGAACTGCTAAAAGTGAACTTTCGATTTTTTGCATATTTATGTAAATACTATGAACCTATCATATCTCAGAATTATGCGTCTTAAATAGCATAATTGATTTATATGCTGTCGTGATAGCATAATGAATAAATATGCTATTGTAATAGCATAAATACAAATAAAATTTTTGATCATCAAACATCATGGGATTTCCTCGTTTTATGATGTTATAAAAGGGTGACCTTTACTATCTTAAGGCCTCAGGACGTAAGCAATCAATTACGAATGAACAAATTTTATGAATGATCTGGCCACGACCGAGTTCTCACCGGTAATCGGTCTCGAAGTACACTGTCAGCTACTTACCCAAAGTAAGGCTTTTACCCCGGTATCAACGGAGTTCGGAGCAGAGCCGAACACAAATGTTAGCCCGTTATGTTTGGGGCATCCCGGCACATTGCCCGTTGTCAATGAAAACCTGATCCGCTTCACCATCCGTATGGGAATGGCGACCAATTGCAAGGTTACACCCCGCTCTATTTTTGCCAGAAAGAATTATTTCTATCCCGACCTTCCAAAGGGATACCAGATCTCCCAGTATGAGACGCCCATCTGTTACGAAGGGTATATCGATATCACCCTGGAAGACGGTACGGAAAAACGTATCGGCATCACACGAATCCATATGGAAGAAGATG